>JAHDBS010000144.1:0-2642 GCA_020630225.1 Anaerolineales bacterium
TTCTTGTTCTGGCTCTGGTGCGGGCGCTTTTGGCGAATCAGGCTGGTCGGCTGTAGCTGCCGTTTTAATTTCAATAATTGCAGTGCGAAATAGGGTGTCGAATCCACCGTCTTTGGCGAGAAATTCTTGGGCGTTCTTGGCTTTGCGCAGTTCACGTGTGACGTGTTCCAAGCTTGGGCCATGTCCATTCAGTAAACGTTTGGGGCTGTCTGGGGTCATGAGAAACTCCATTTATGTAACAAGTTGCTTGAGTGCTGTCGCGCCGGCCTGATAGCCTTGCTCAACAATAGGTTGAAATTTGTCGTATTCCAGGACGCCATATTCACTCACTTGCGGCGTGATCATAATGTCTGCCATGCCGTGTAAACTGCGAAGCTGATAGTCCGCATTGACAAACATGCTGCGCATCACGACGCCGTTGATGGACGGCACCCGAATGGTTTTAGAAAACGGATTGAGCCGACTTGCTAATACGCGCCAGCCAGAAACGCTGGGGCCAAAGGTGTACGCTTTGCGCTTCTTCATTGACGGTGGATTGACGTTGATGCCAATTAGCTTGCCATTGCCGATTTGCCGCCGCATGATGTCAATCGGGAAGTTATTCATCAGTGCGCCGTCTACGAGAACATCACCATTGTGCATCATGGGCGGGAAAATGCTTGGAATGGCCATGCTAGCGCGCACGGCTTCCCATAAGATGCCAGACTGGAATATTTCTGGGCGTGAACGGCTCAGGTTGGAAGCCACGCAGAAAAACTTGCGCTTCAAGTCTTCAATGTAAGTGTCTTCGCCGTAAAGCTCTTTTAGAATGCGCGTTACCTTGCGCCCAGAGAGCATTGCGGTGACCGGAATAGTTGGATCTTTGATCAGCTTTGGATTGGAAAATTGGCGTGCCAAAATGCTTAGCTCTTTCCAGTTCGCGCCGCGTGCATACACGCCTGCAACCAGTGCCCCCATGCTAGTGCCCGCTACGTAGTCAACGTCGTATCCGTGTTCTTCAATTGCTCGAATGGCGCCAACGTGCGCCATGCCGCGCGCGCCGCCGCCCGCTAAGACTAACCCGACCGCGTTGCCGGTCAAGATCCGCGCGATGCGATTCATGCTAGCAATGCTGTGTGGGTCTAAGTGAAAGACGGCTTCAACGTTGCGTTCTGGTAACCAGCGGTTGGCACCAAACGTTGGTTGATTGGCATTCACCAACAGCAAGTCGGTTTGCGTGTTTGCATGATTGCTAAGCAGCATGCGTTCCCACTCTTGCGGCGCAGATGCCGTTTGCTCTGGGTTGGCAACGAGCAAAACTCGGTCTGCTTGGCGCATGCTGCGTTGCGTCCAGTTTCTGCGCTTGCGGTCGCCAACATAAACAATGAACTGATACTCTTGCTCGCGGGCATTAAGCCAGTGAGTGATCAGATTATTCAGCGAGTGTGTAAATGGAATCTGCGATGCTTCTGGGTTACCGTACAGGGCATCAAAGCGGTCTGCAGTGAGCACCAAGGTCTTGCCATATTGGCTCATGGTGCGCTGGAGACGATCGTAAAATTCAATGTTTTGGTTGGCATCATCCAGTGGGAGGCAGCAGATGGTGGCGGCCCGTGTCTTGGAAGGCTGCGTTGGGATGAAGTTGTGAATGTGCCGATCCACCAAGTCTTTCATCATCTTTGGGAACGCGGTGGGGTAAGACAGCAGTACAGACTGAAGTGCTTCTGGTCGAACCTTGACTAAGATCGAGTCGCGAATGGCGTAGGCTGTGGTGGTACGGTGGCTACTAGTCAACGCGGCATATTCGCCCATCGTTTCGCCAGGGCCAACTTCTCCTAAGGCCACTTCAAAGCCATTAATGTCCGTGGTCTTAATTGACAAGCGCCCGTTGATGACAATGAAGAGCGAGTCGGCAACATCATTTTGATTAAATAAGAGATCGCCGCTGCGCACATTGACCCATTCACTATTGTTTTGAATGGTCTCGATGGTTTCCATGCTAACTGCGCTTCCGAGTAAGTTCTCAAGCGCTTCGCCAAGCTGCTTCCGCTGGATGCTAGGCTGCATATAGCTAGAAATCGCGGCTTCAATTTCAGGGTGCAGCGCAATAACCTCTTCCAGACATGGTTTGGAAAGCTTATACAGCACCGATTCCTCAATAGCGCTAACTGTTGCATTGCGCGGTTGCCCGCTAATGAGCGACAGCTCTCCGACCAGAGCGCCGGGCATAATGAGACTGAGCTCGACACGGTTTTTAGTGTCTGGGTGTACAAAATATGCTTCAAGCAACCCACTTTCAACAAAGTACATTGCATCACCAGGGTCACCCATCGCCAGCAAAATTTCTTGGGGGGCAATCACCAGACGTGATAGCCGCGCGTAAATAGCGGCAATGGCCGCTGCGCTAAACGTGCTGAAAATTGCATGGGTTTCTAAAAATGTTTGTACTTTGGCGGTTTGGGTCTCAATACTCATTCTGACATCCTCTAACTAAACCGGAGGCTATGACTACCTCAAGCTGTATTGCTGCTAAGCAACACAGCTTGAGTGCCGGTTACTACACATAGTTTAGAAAAATGACGCTGGAAAAATCGGGATGAAGTAGAAAACCACTTCCATTAACACCCGATTTTTTCGGGCAAAACTGAAAGTAGAAGAGGGGG
>JAHDBS010000144.1:2742-5025 GCA_020630225.1 Anaerolineales bacterium
CTCCGCTGATTGAAATCGCTTGTAGGCAAGGCTAATAATTGTTTCTATCGGACTGAGTGTGTAAAGCGCTTAATTGTCACTTCTGTAACAGGTCTACCACGCGCACGAGGTGGGTAACGCGGTTTGCCAATAGGTGCACAATGAGCTGATGGATGGTCGCTGCAACTTGTGGGTTGCTGTGTGCTAGAGCCTCCATATCGGCTTTGGTTAAGAAATATACGGTGGAATCTTCTTCGCACACAATGGATGCTGTTCGTGGTGCGCCAGTGTAAAACCCTAGCTCGCCTACGACGTGGCCACAGCCCATGGTCTGCAAGCGTAAGGGAGTGCTATCGTCACGTTCTAATTGCGCAGTTAGGGAACCAGACGCAATGAAAAAGAGCTTGCGCGGCGTGTCGCCTTGCCGCATGAGATAGTCTCCGGCGTGTAAGTGTTGTTTAGTCATGTGCGTCATGACGCTGGTAATGTCTAAGTCAGGTACTAGTGTTTGCAGGTTCGACTGCAGCGTGTGCGGCTGGGTCTCATTTTCGGTCTGCCAATGTTGGAGCTGCAAGTCTTCTACGTGCTGGAGGGCGGTGTCTAAGCTCGGAAAGCGATGCTGAGCAGTTACAGGCTGTGCGGCGAATTGGGCGTCAGCAACAGGGTCTAACGCTGAATATAGCAATTGAATGTTGCGCTGGGCCAGCGTTTGCGCCATTTTGACAAAGCTGAGCGCTGCGGTTGAGTCCAAGCCAGTGACGTTTTCAAAATCCAAGATGATGTAGCGCACATGTGCCATAGTGCTTATGTCGCGTACTTTGGCGAGCAGTGTGTTGGCTGTGCCGAAAAACATATAGCCTTGTAAGGTCAAAATTTGCGTTTGTGCCCCAACTGACTGTAGGCGCTGCATTTGGGTAATGCCACGTGAGTAGCGGCTGCTTTGTTCCGCACCAGACAAATGATGCCGAATGACGTTGACACGACTATATTTCATGACAAATAGAAGCACTGCTAACACTAGCCCAACGCCAACGCCTGCTAAGAGCCCAAAGACAGACACAACGCCCACAATGGCTAGCAAAATACCGTAGTCCAACCGACTGAGAGTTTTGAAGGGTGCAATTAGCCAGTCGGCAATAAAATCGATGCCAATATAGGCTAAGACAACCGCCAATACTAAGATTGGCACATAGCTGAGCAGTGATTCGCCTAACAGGTAGACTGCTAAACAGAAAAGGGGGACCAGTAGTCCACTTAATGGCACCTGTTGTTTGTTAGGTGCATTGATGGACGTTAACGCTGGGGAGACATAGGCCGGCCAACCACCGACGAGACTGCTAAGTAGGTTTCCAATGCCAGTTGTTTTCAAATCCTGATCTAGATCAAGGTCCGTTTGCAGATTCATCTCAACACCGTTGGTGTTGAGCAGCATGGCAATGACGGAGCCAACAGCGATGATTAGAATTTTGTCAAACTGGCTTAAAATCACGCTCCAGTTGACATTGCTGAAGCTAAGCTGCTGTTGTAGTTCAGTGAGGTTAGTTGAGTTGATGTCAGACAAGTACCAACCTGAGGCTGCCAGCTCAGCATAAGGAATCCCCAAGATGGTGGTAAACAGGTAAAACCCAAGTCCAATAATGCCTAAGACCGTTGGAATGTAGAACGCAGACACAAACCGCTTGCGTAACAGGTAAGCGGCTGTTGCCAAAGCTAAAGCTGGCACCCAGCGTAGGAGCGCAGCAGGGGTCAATACGGTCTCGATGCTTAGCGTTGGTGCAATGGTTTGCAGACCACCTTTTAGCAGTAACCAGCCTGTGCCCGCTAAGAAACCAGCCATTACTGGGTAAGGGAAATACCTTACCAAATTGCCAAGCTGAAAACGCCCAAGACCATAGAACACTGCGCCAGTGACAAACGTTGTCGTTGCAATGGCGACTACGACAGTTGCAAACTGAGCATCTGGTGCTGCAGTTGTGGGCATTGAGGCGACTAACTCACTGACCATAACCACTAGTAGCGCCGCGGGGACATCCTGCACCATGGGCATGGCACCGCGCCAAGAGCTTTTGAAGCTAATAACACTGAACGAAGCAATAGCACCTAAGCCTAATAGCAACACAGCTGAACCAATGTAGGCGCTTAGCAGTCCTGTGAATAAAAGTGCAGCGAATGCAATCCAAAGCGGCAGGTCTAGCATGGTTAGTACCACGCTGTTTAAGATCGCAATTGAAACTGTGGGGGATGAGACAGTTGAATCTTTGGATAAAGAAGGGGCGGTCATGGTCGCGTTTCCTAATGTTGATA
>JAHDBS010000144.1:5125-10005 GCA_020630225.1 Anaerolineales bacterium
TTGATAAGTGACGAAAGATAAACCTAAGATGACCAAATCATAGAGAGGTATCCTGTTTTCAGCAGGGCATTAAACGCAAAACCGCTTCCAGTCACGCCCGAAACGGTCGGGCAAGATTGGAAGCGGCGGGAGAAATTTATAAGGATAGAGGAAAGGAAATAGAGGATAGAAACTGTTCTATCTCTATCTCCGAGCGCGAAGCGCGCCCTCTATCTTCGGCTCTAGTTTTCCGTGTCGCCTGCGTCTCTGGTGACATCTTCCGCGTCGGTTACGGTGTCATTGTTGTCACCATCGCTAATATTGACTTGATCTGTGCCACCGTCAGCATTGATCGTGTCTGTGTCGTTTACGGCTGTGTCTGTAATTACATCACCTGCTCGAAAATTGTTAGAGCAGGAAGCCCCGCCATTCCCACTACATTGCTCGTCACCGGCGGACGTAACTGTGTCATCACCGGCACCAGTGTCAATTTCGTCACCCACATGGAGCGACGATTGACAAGATGCTGTGCCATTGTTGTTGCATTGTTCATCACCGGCTGAAGTAATGGTGTCATTGCCAGCGCCTGTATTAATCTTGTCGCCAACCTGCGAGCTGCCGTCGCAACTTGCGTCGTCATTGTTGCTGCATTGTTCGTCGCCGGCTGCAGTGATGGTATCGTTGTCAGCGCCAGTATCAATGTCATCGCCAATATGCACGGTGCCATCGCAACTGCTAAAGCCATTGTTGTTGCATTGCTCATCACCGCCTGAAGCGACGATATCATCGCCAGCGCCAGTTGTAATCTTGTCACCGACATGGATATTCGTTTCGCAAGAGAACTGACCATTGCCGTTGCATTGCTCATTGCCACCATGAACGGTGTCATTACCTTCCCCAGTATCAATGGTGTCGCCAATGTGTATACCGTCATCACAGGCATTGTCGATATTTGATCCACCACAATTTTCGTCACCACCGTGAATGGTGTCATCGCCTTCACCACCGTTGATGGTATCCCCGATGTTGGCACCATCGCATCTGTTGCCAACGGTAGGTGTGCAGCTCTCATCACCACCGTGAATGGTGTCGTTGCCTGCATCCCCGTTAAGCGTGTCATTGTCACCATAGCCAAAAATGGTGTCATTGCCGCCACCGCCGCTAATGGTGTTGGCATTATTGTTGCCATGAATAATGTCATCACAAGCAGTGCCAACAAAGTCATCGCTGTTGACAATAGTGCCTGCGCCTACGAAAGGCGAACCAGCCAAAATAAAGACGGTGCCTCCGGTGCAGCTTGGGACCGCAACGACAGTTGGGGCGGTGGTACCTTCACTTGTGCTGCTTTCGGTGCCAGCGTTGTTTTGCTGTGGCTGTTGAGGTTGAGTCACTGCTAATGTCCAGTCACTAGAGCGGCAAATAGAGTTCCCACTGGCATCATAAAAGACAGCAAAAGATTGCAAAAGTTCTGCTTGACCTGCTGGTGCCTGGGAGCCGCGTTGCGCAAGTGAGTAATGGAAACTGCCAACGCCATCGCCTAAAAATTGACCGTTGACGGCCGTGATTTCAAGCGAGTTATGGACTTCTACATTAAAAGCCGCATTGAAGGCTGCTTTATTGTCGCTACCCGCTGGCATTACATAAAGTTCTGATTTTGCTGCATCTGGAATGCCACCGACCCACATAAATTGCATTGGGGTGTGATAGTCCACCCATTGCGGGTTGCTAGGACTTGTTCCTGTTGGGAAGTTTGCATTTGGGCACTCTTCCAATAGACGATGTTCTGCAACAATCTCTGGTGATTTTGCAGTAACTACCGTAAATTGAACTGCAAACAAAGCTGTAAGTGCGAGAAAAATAAAGCTGAACTGTTTCATATTGTGGCTTCCTAAGTTGAGCTCGAACGGTTACTAATTGACGAACTGTCAATAAAACTTGGCTTACTACATGATAGAAACAGTGCCAGCTTGTGGCAGGGAGTAAACGTAAAACCGCTTCCGTTTTTCCTGATATTTCGGGAGAAACGGAAGCGGCGTGAAGATTCTTGAGTGAACGCTATGACTTTAGCGGAGAACTTAAAAGAATGTGCTTAGGAGGGTTCCTGTTGCTATGACATTTGTCTGCCATGTTCGATGCCTATGTGTCTTCAGCTGGCTGACACAGGGTAATAAATGGCAACTTCAAGCAGGCGGGGGCCGCTGTGCGGGTTTTCTGCGCAATTAGGCAGTTTCTTCATCAAATGGGATGGTCAGTTGAATAGTGGTGCCTGTTCCAACTGTACTTTGTATTCGAAACGTGCCGCCGAGCAAGGCTGTCCGAACCTTCATATTCTTTAGGCCAAAAGACGTTGTCCGTTGGGTTTGGCTGGTGTCAAAGCCAACACCATTGTCTTTGATCTGAATCTGAACGCCGCTATCATCTGTCAATAACGTGTCAGTTAACCAAATGTCAGTTGCTTGAGCGTGCTTTCCCGCGTTGTTAATGGCCTCTTGAATAATGCGCGCGAGTTCGTGCTGCGCGTCTTTACCGAGGTGGTCAGCATCAAAGCTAAGGTCGTTGTGAATGCTGAAGCCATAGGTTTCTGCTGATAGCGCATTAGACTCGGCAAGCTTTTTGCCAAAGGCTGTCTGGATCTCGCCTGTATGCAAGCCTTGAATTAGCCGCCGTAGTTCGGTGGTGCCGCGCCCGAGCTCATGCTCCATGGTGTCAAACTCTGTCAATAAATCGGTTTGATGCGGTTTCAATAGATTACGCCAGTGATCGATTCGCAGGCGTTGGCCGCTAAAGCGCTGCAGCAAGCCATCGTGTGTTTCGCGACCAATGCGGTCTCGTTCGGCTTGAATGGCAGCTGCAATTTCTAGCGTTTTGCGGGTTTCTGTTTCTGCTTTTAATTCTTCAGTGGCAGCTTGGGCTACATCAAATAAGACTTCGGCTTGCACGCGGGCTTTTTGCTCGGCGGCCAGCAATTGAATGTTTTTAATAGCGGTCCCCGCCTGTTGCGCAATCCCGTTGAGTAAATCTTGTTCGTAATCATCAACGGAATTGATGCCTTGTACCTCAATCACGCCTAACAGTTCGTCTTGCACCAGAATTGGCCCGACCATGTCCGTTTCATTATGGGTCAGCGTTTTAGTCTCTATCGCTTGGGGCTTGAGGGGTAAGGTGGTCGCAGTTGCCAGCGCAGTGCCGCTCGTGAATTGACTCACTGCAACTTGATCTGCGGCCAGCAACTCTAATGTGACATGCTTAGCATTGAATATTGACCGGGTCTCATCCGCTAGGGTTTTGAACACCTCAATGGAGTCGAGGTTCTCATTTAGCAAGCGTCCAATCCGATATAAAAAGTCGGTGCGCTGTAAGGCCTTCTGGCGCGACTCATTAATGCGACGGGTGATGTTGGTTTCCGGAAAGCGATAGTAAAAGGAGGCCATATGCATCGACGCTAAGGTATAGATGATGACGATATGTAACCCAGAAAATAGCTGCCCTAATGCGGTTGGGATCATAAGGAAGCCGATGATAATCGCTGTTCGATTGGCAACTAACTCCCAGATGCGTTTGGAAGGCCAGCGCAACAGCACACCAAATGTTGCCAACAGAGTCAAAAGACTAAGTAGCGGGTAGATGATTGCATACGGGTGGCGCACGAAAGAGAGGTCACGCGTGGCAGAAATGGTAATGGTTTCAACTATTGTTTGCGGCGCTACCAGACCGAGTACAAGCCGAAAGGCGACAAAGCAATAGTTAAGTAGGAGGAAACGTTTGACCCATGGATTTTTGTGAATGTTGGCGTCAATGCAGGCAAGATGGAACGTATTGGCAATTGGAACAAAAAAACCAACCACAATGCTATTTGCAATGCCGACCAAAAATAGCGTGTGCCAATGCTCTGGGTTGAGCGCTGGGCTTGCATCGAACGCTAGGTCTGTATTGAGCGTTGCAATCCGGATGTAGATCGCGAAGAGTTGACCCAAAGCACCGCTTGCCATTGAGATGGCAAATACACGTCCAAAAAGACCGTTGGCGTGCCACGAAAACAGCAACGGCAAAAGTACGGCAGAGGAAAACAGCAGTCCAATCAGACTCAGAATAATCCGAATGGTTAGGATGAGCGGCTCAATTGTGCTGGCTTCGATTTCGATCATGGGTTTAGATCTCCTCCGCCTCGCTATCAAACGGGATACTTAACTGAATGATAGTCCCTGCTCCAATTGCACTTTCAATGCTTAGCGTTCCACCAAGTAGCGCCGTACGGACTTTCATGTTGTTCAGGCCAAATGACGTTTGGGGTTGGTCTGGACTGACATCAAACCCAATTCCGTTATCCTTGATCTGGATTTGAACGCGGCTTTGATCGTCAAAGACGGCATCGGTTAGCCAAACATCTGTGGCTTGGGCGTGTTTGCCGGCATTATTGATGATGTCTTGAATAATGCGCGCCAGTTCGTGTTGTTCGTCTTTACCTAGCTGGTCAGCATCAAAAGTGAGGTTGTTATGAATGGCGATCCCATAAGTTTCTGTTGCCAGCGCATTAGACTCAGCCAGCTTTTTGCCAAAGGCAGTTTGGACTGCACCAGTATGCAGGCCTTGAATGAGGCTCCGTAATTCAGACGTGCCGCGGCCTAATTCGGATTCCATGGTGCCAAGCTCGGCGAGTAATTCGGTCTGGTCTGGGTCGAGTAAGCTGCGCCAGTAATCAATGCGTAGGCGTTGGCCATTAAACCGTTGCAGCAAGCCGTCATGCGTTTCACGGCCAATGCGGTCGCGCTCGGCTTGAATGGCGGCGGCAATTTCTAAGTCTTGACGGGCTTCGGTTTCCGTTTTCAGTTCTTCAGTCGCTGCTTGCGCGACATCAAACAAGACTTCGGCTTGCACGCGGGCTTTTTGTTCTGCCGCTAACA
>JAHDBS010000145.1:0-5270 GCA_020630225.1 Anaerolineales bacterium
TATCAACCCGGGCGCGCCAGTTGTCTATGGTGGCTTCTCCCAAAATGTTGATATGCGATCTGGTGCGCCGGCTTTTGGCGGGCCAGAAGGCGCTTGGGGCTTAGTCGTTGCTGCACAGTTGGCGCGACGTTATCAATTGCCATTTCGCGGTAGTGGCAGCCTTACCAATTCAAAAGTGCCCGACGCTCAAGCGGCATATGAAACCATGTGGACAATGTGGCCGGCAGTCATGGCGCATACAAATGTCGTCTTGCATGGCGTTGGCTGGCTCGAAGGTGGCTTAGTTGCTAGCTATGAAAAGTTCGTGATTGATGCCGAGAATATTGCGATGTTCTCGCACTGGCTGAAGAACTTCGAAGTGTCAGAAGATGCTTTTGCACTAGATATGATCGCGCAAGTGGGGTCAGGTGGACATCATTTTGGGACAGACCATACCCAAGCGCGGTATGAAACTGCGTTCTACGAACCACTAGTTAGTGATCGCTTAGGCTTTGATGCGTGGGAAAGTGCTGGCTCTGAAGATGCTTATGTCCGCGCCAACCGTTTGTGGAAGCAAATTCTCAAGTCGCATGAAAAGCCAGCGTTAGATGAAGGTATTGCGGAAGAACTTGATGCATTTGTTGAGCGACGCGAACGTGAGCTAGAAGGTATAGATTTGTTTCACTAGCGGACCAACACCAAGTTCAACTTTTGCGATACCAGCAACTATCCCAGATGTTGAAAGTTGAACTTTTGCCTCAAGCAAAATCTAGGTATTGGCGAACTCTAGAAGTTCAACTTCTCTAGGTGTTGAAACGGCCTGAGTTTTGAAAAAGAAGTTGAACTTCGGTGATGGATGGTGCTTAGTGTGCTACTGCAAATTTCCGTAGCGATGCGTCGTTTCAGAGACGGCCTGCTCGCGGAATAGCCAGTGCAATTCCATGCGGCCATTGACCAGCACTGGCCGACTCACCACAGGTAAGTGCGCTGTATTTGCAGCACGTCGAACAGCGCTAGATAGCTCACCAATGACGCGTAGCCGTGTTTGTAAATCGTTCAGCGTTGTCAGACGGGCTGAGAACATGGCATCTTCTTCTATAAGATATGAAGCGGCGAATTGGGTGACCCAGTTGTAATCTGCAGCTACATTAGGGCTAACGCTAACGTTTAGCGGAACACCCACAGTGTGGGCAGCAATGAGACTTAGCGCCACCGCATTTGGGTGTGCTTCGGTGATCCGTAGCTGCGCACTTGCTAACTTGCGATAGCGAAAGACATTACTTTCACCTAAGACTTTTGAAGGATCAACTTCTAAGCTGTAGTGTTGTTCTAGTGCGTGTGAATAGCTTTCAGCAGCGGCGCGAACTAAGCTAGGGTCAGCACTGTTTCGCAAACACGCTTGTAACAGCTCATCAGATATTGTTGGTTTTGCGCGTTGAATAGGGAGGCTAGTTTGCTCCCAATTCATTAGTGATGCGACATAGTTAGGGCCACCAGCTTTTGCCCCACTGCCAATTGCCGAACGTTTCCAGCCGCCAAAAGGTTGGCGCTGCACAATTGCTCCGGTAATGCCGCGATTTACGTAAGCGTTGCCGACTTCCACTTTTTCACGCCAAATCTCGACCTCGCGTTCGTCTAGGCTGTGGATTCCACCTGTCAGCCCAAACTCACTTGCATTCGCAATTTCGATAGCATGATCTAAATTGTCTGCACGGACAAGACCTAATACGGGTCCAAAACATTCTGTGTTGCGATACCAAGAATCGTTGGTAACGCCTAACCGAATGCCAGGTGACCATAGATTTGGGTTTTCAGGATGCTGCTGTGGTTCTAACAACCAAACTTCGCCTGCATCTAAGTGGCACAATCCACGTTTAAGTTCTGCACTTGGTTCACGAATAACTGGACCAATCATGCTGGTTGTTTCCCAAGCAGAGCCAACGGTGAGGCTGGCGGCCGCGTCCCGTAATTGACGCATAAATATTGGATTGTCATAGACCTCAGCTTCCAAAATAGCTAAGCTAGCAGCTGAACATTTCTGACCGCTATGCCCAAATGCAGACGCTACTAAATCTTTGATCGCCAAGTCATGGTCAGCCATGCTGGTAATAATTAGCGCATTTTTACCGCTGGTTTCAGCGAACAAATTCAGATCAGGCCGCCAACTTTGGAAAAGCTGCGCGGTTTCAGACCCGCCAGTCAAAATTACTGCATCAACCCGCGGGTCCGTAATTAGCATTTTTCCAATGTGATTGTCAGGCGCAACGACAAATTGCAAGGCAGACCTTGGAATGCCTGCAGCCCAAAGCACGTTAGCAAGTTGCCAGCCCACCAACACGGTTTCGGGTGCTGGCTTCAAGATCACAGTATTTCCTGCCATTAGTGCAGACAAGACACCGCCGCAGGGAATGGCGAATGGGAAGTTCCATGGTGGTGTGACCACGACAGTTCCCAATGGCGTTGCGGTCAGGTCTTGTGTGTCAGGGGCGAGGTTGTCCAAACTACGGGCGTAGTAATTGGCAAAATCGATCGCTTCAGAGATCTCTATGTCAGCTTGCAAGACGGTTTTACCACCATCTAACATCATCGCACCTGTCAGGTCGCCTTGCTGTTTTGCAATTTCTTCAGCGACTGAAATTAGGAGTGCGCGACGCTCCGTGATTGTGGTTTGTCCCCATTCTGCCTGTGCTACCTTAGCTGCTCCCAGTGCGGTTTCAACTAAAGCTTCATCTGCTAATGCATAGTGGTAAGCAATAGTGTCTGGGTCTGACGGGTCACGCCCAAATCCATCTTGATTTGGATAGTGCGTTGTGCCTGCAATTTGCAGCCCAATTGGATCAATTGATTTGCCTTGCCACTTGGCAATCACGGCATTGATCCATGCTACGTTGGCCGGTAACGAAAAGTCTGTGTCACTCGCGTTATGAAACGGGGCGTCTGGATGCAATAAGGCGGGCGCCGCATTACGGTCTTGCATGCGATTCGGCCCTTGCGGGGCGACATCTTTTAATTCTAGTGAGGTTAAAAAGCGTGTTTTTTGTCGTTCCCATTCGGGTGAGCCTTTGGTCATTCCAAATAGGTCATGCAGGAAGTTTTCAGGGGCAGTGTTCTCATCGAGCCGCCGTACGAGATATGCAATGGCACTATGGAAATCATCACGTTTGACAACGGGGGCGTAGAGTAAGAGCCCATCGGCTTCAGCTTGTACGGCTCGCGCCTGATGGTTAGCCATCCCTTCAAGCATTTCAAATTCAACGTAATCTTCCACCTGATTGCGCTTGCGCATAATCAATCCGTAAGCCACATCAAATAAGTTATGACTGGCGATGCCTAAGTTGACCGCAGGGGCATGTTCAGGTTGGCAACCGTAGGTCACCATGCGTTTGTAATTCGCGTCTACATCCGTCTTGTAGTAATAGGGGGCTTGTTCCCAGTCATGCAGCGCGGCCTCGACTTTTTCCATCGCAAGGTTAGCGCCTTTCACAATCCGCATTTTGATTGGAGCGCCGCCGTTTGCAACTCTTTGCATGGCCCATTCTGTTAAGTCACGTTGAATGGGGTGCGAGTCAGGTAAATATGCTTGCAATACAATACCGGCTCGTAAATTTTTGAAAGCAGGTTCTTCCAACGTGCGTTTGAAAGCAGCGACGGTCAAATGCAAATCACGATACTCTTCCATGTCCAAATTGACAAACTTAGGCGTTTGGCGATCATCTGGGTGGACAAAAGTATTTTCTAGCGCAGTGGCATATAGAGCGCGAAGCCGATTTTGCAGTTCATCAACGGTTGCTTCAAATGCGACTAAATTGATTTGACTGTAAATGGATGAAATTTTGACGGAGATGTATTCGACATCTGGACGACGCAGCATGTTTAAGTAAGCCTCGAAGCGGCGTTTGGCCTCATCCTCACCCAAAATTGCTTCCCCAAGATAGTTCAAATTGAGACGCGTTCCTGTGGAATAACGCGTTTGTAGATAACTGTTGAGTGGACCATCTTCAGCTGGCAAAATCACGTTTTCCGTTTCTTGACGCAGCTTTTCGATAATCTTGGGCACGACAAATTCCGGCAAGAATTGGCTGGCTTGGGTACCAATGCCCAACAAAATGCGTTCGATAGGTTCAAGGTAGCTTGGCACTCCGTATTTGCGCAGCAAGTGAGCAAGCTGGTTGGCAACGCGTTCAGTGTCATGACTGCGAAAAGCTTGGTCAGACATTGCCATTGTGAATTGCTTGCCAACTGGGTCATTCATAAGGCGAGCAAGCTTGGCGCCTTGTTTTGCTTCGGCACTCGTTTGCTGAGCTGCCGCTTTTGCGAGTAGGTCTGCCGCAAGGGCGATGGTTTCAGCAGCTAAGTCAGCGTTGACTTGGGCATCAAGCGGTTGGTCGGTAACCAAGTTCATGAGAGATCTCCAGTGCGGTGGTTTGAATTTGGGCTGCGAATTCAGCTAAGCGATCTGGCGTAATGCGCATGCTCGGGCCGGCTAAGCTCAGGGTGGCTCTTAGATTGCCCATTGCATCAAAAATTGGCGCGGCAGTTGCCATCACGCCTAACTCAAGTTCGTTTTGGGTGGTAGCAATGCCAGCAAGTTGAATGGCATCTAGCTGGGTAGTGAAGTTTTCTAAATCTAGCGTGGGATGCTCTTTTTCTAGAGCTTCGAGAATCAGCTCGCGCTCTTCAATCGGTTGCCAAGCGAGCAGAACTTTGCCGCTGGACGTACTGGTTAGCGGTAAACGGCTCCCAATATATTGGGTAATACCAATTAGGTGGCTGCTAACGACTTCATCAACCACGAGTGCTGAGAGTTGGCCTTGTTTATCGGCGCTCAAAATTTCCAGCGTAATAGTTTCTTTAGTGGCTTTCGCAACTGTTTTTAGATAAGGGTGTGCCGTTGCACGTAGCTTGTTAGCGCGCATTGCGCGGCCACCTAATGCAATTGCTTCAGATCCAAAGGTGTAGTCGCCGTCCGGCAGCCGTTGTAGATACCCTTCGTGCTCTAATGCGGTCAACAACCGAAAGACGGTTGTTTTGTTTAGCGCTGTGAGCTCCACCATTTCGGGTAATGAACGAACAGGGTGATCGTCATCAAAGAGCGCCAAAATTTGAAAAACGCGTTGAATGGTTTGGGTACCTGCTTGTTGTTTCATATATTGAAATATATTTCATATTTTGAATTTTGTCTAGAAGAATCAGATGCTGATGACATAAAATGCTGAAATTGAAGCGGGGATGCATTGCATTGCCTGTTTTTTGGAAAAAATGGTGTTTCTCTAACTTGCAAAATTACGGAT
>JAHDBS010000145.1:5280-7671 GCA_020630225.1 Anaerolineales bacterium
TTCCGATTGCATAAAATTCTGAAATTGCAGCGGGGGATGCATCGTAGTACGCGTTTTTTTGAGAAATTTGTGTTTCTCTAACTTGCAAAATTGCGGATCAGTTTTGTAGAATGGAATTACTGACATGCAAAGATAGCAGCCTCACGCACCGCGTGACAGCTTGAGTAAAGCCCGATTTCCGCCGAGGAATCGGGCTTTTTTTCATTTCGGGGGACACACCATTGCAAATATTAGGTATTCCAATGGACTTAGGCCAGCAACGCCGCGGTGTTGATCTGGGTCCAGGTGCAATTCGTTATGCGGGTCTTCATCAGGCATTGCGACGCTTGGGCTTAGACGTCACAGATCTAGGTAATCTGAGTGTTGCGGACCGCAATGAAGCGGCGGTGCTCTCAACTTCAAATCATGAAGGGGGCAAGCTGCGCCATTTGCCGGGTGTCTTGGCGGCTCTGCGCAATATTTATGCAGCTACTGATAACGCTATTCAAAACAGCGTGACGCCAATCTTCTTAGGTGGCGACCACTCCCTCTCGTTGGCAACCATTAGTGCCATTACTAAACATCGTTCTGTTGGGGTGTTGTGGGTAGATGCTCACGGTGACTTCAACACGGTTGACACGACACCTTCGGGGAATATTCATGGGATGCCCGTTGCGGCATTGCAAGGCCGTGGACACCCAGACTTAGTCAATCTAGGTCATGCTGGTCGCAAACTTCAACCTAATCAGATTGTCATGATTGGAATTCGTGACCTTGATCGAGCTGAGCAGCTTGCGCTGTCTGAAAGTGGCATCAAGGTGTACACCATGCGCGATATTGATGAGCATGGTATTGCTGCGATTACACGTGAAGCGCTAACGCGGCTGAGCCAGTTTGAACATTTACATATCAGCCTTGACATGGACGCAATCGATCCTCAAGAAGCTCCCGGTGTCGGCACCCCTGTTCCAGGCGGATTGACGTTCCGCGAGGCACATCTGCTGTGTGAGCTTGTTGCGGAGTCCGGCGATCTCGGCTCGGTCGATGTTGTAGAAGTCAATCCCATCTTAGACGAAGGCAATAAAACCTCAGAACTGGCAGTTGCTCTGATCAGTTCTTTATTCGGAAAATCGATTTTGTAATTTGCTGGCGAAGTTACGGCCGTGTAAACGACGCTGCCAACGAACCGGTGAACTCACTCAATACCTAACTAATCTTATGTCTCAATCCACTACTTTTATCGAACTAGATGATACGTACAGCGCACATAACTACCATCCCTTAGATGTGGTTGTTGCCGAAGCCGAAGGCGTTTGGGTTACTGATGTAGACGGCAAACGCTACCTTGATTGCTTAAGTGCTTACTCCGCAGTTAATCAGGGTCACTGTAATCCCAAAATCCGCGATGCGATGTTGGCGCAAATGAATCGGGTCACGCTAACGTCACGTGCGTTTCGCAATGATCAAATGGGGCCGTTTTCAAAGCAGCTGTCTGACATTACTGGTTATGAGATGTCTTTGCTGATGAATACAGGCGCAGAGGCCGTTGAAACGGCCATCAAAGCAGCCCGCAAATGGGGCTATAACAACAAGCCCATTGCGCAAGGTGATGCAGAAATTATTGTTTGCTCTGGTAATTTCCACGGCCGCACGACTACCATTGTTGGCTTTTCAAGTGAGGCCTCCTATAAGCAAGATTTTGGCCCGTTTACGCCAGGATTTGTGGAAGTTCCTTACGGTGATATTGAGGCACTAGCGGCAGCAATTACACCGAATACAGTTGGTTTTTTGATTGAACCCATTCAAGGCGAAGGTGGAGTGATCATTCCGCAGGAAGGGTTCTTGGCTGAAGCAAAACAACTTTGTGCTGACAATCAGGTGTTGTTCATTGCCGATGAAATTCAGTCTGGACTAGGTCGTACTGGCAAAATGTTTGCGTGTGACCATGAAGATGTTCGCGCAGATATTGTCATTATTGGCAAAGCACTAAGCGGCGGCTTTTATCCCGTTTCAGCAGTATTAGCTGACAAGTCAATCTTAGGATTATTTCAGCCTGGTGATCATGGCAGTACCTATGGTGGCAATCCGTTAGGCGCTGCGGTAGGAATGGCGGCGATGAATGTTCTAATTGAAGATGGTCTTGTTCAAAATTCTGCTGAGCTTGGCACCTATCTCAAAGGCCGTTTAGAGCGCATTGAAAGTGACCATGTCACTGAGATCCGTGGCAAAGGCCTGTGGATTGGGATGGAGCTCAATACTGCGGCGCGTCCATTCTGTGAGGCTTTGCAAAAACGCGGCATTCTTTGTAAAGAAACGCACTACAACGTCATTCGCTTTGCTCCACCATTGGTCATCCAAAAACCAGACTTAGATTGGATGATTGGTGAGATTGAGGCTGTGCTGAGTTAGGGG
>JAHDBS010000145.1:7771-9926 GCA_020630225.1 Anaerolineales bacterium
GCGTTGATTCTTCAGGAGGCCACATGAATTACCGTCACATTCAAGCCCCAACGTCAGCCGTGATGATTCGACCGCATCGATTTACGGTGAATCCGCAAACGGCGGCAGATAATGCATTTCAAACGGTTGCGACAGACTTGCCAGATGAAGAAGTCTCACGGCGGGCATTAGCTGAATTTGATGAAGCGGTTGCACTGCTTAGAGACCATGGCGTTCGCATCCATGTGTTTGACGACTTTGGAGACCGTGAAACGCCCGACTCGGTGTTTCCAAACAACTGGTTTTCTACGCATCATGGCGGGCGGGTTGCGCTATTTCCGATGTATTCCCGCAATCGACGCCGCGAACGCCGGGCAGATGTCATCGAGATGCTTAAGCACACATATCGGGTCCAAGAAGTGATTGATTATTCTGGCTTAGAACAGGATGAATTGTTCCTCGAAGGCACTGGATCTATGGTGTTTGATCACTATGAACGCTTGGCTTATGTCAGTAACTCTAATCGGGCAGACCCCATTGTGCTGGAGCGCTTTTGTACCGCTTTTGGCTACGAACCAATGGTGTTTGACACGGCTGACCGTAAAGGAAATGCGATTTATCACACCAACGTGATGATGAGCATTGGCACTGACTATGCCTTAGTTTGTTTAGAAGCCATAACAGACGCTGGACGACGTAATGAGATTGCCAAGCGGCTCATCAACAGCGGGCGTGAGCTTATCGATTTACGATTTGGACAAGTTGAGGAATTTGCTGGCAATGCCTTTGAAATGACGGGCAAACAAGGTCGTGTGCTGGCACTGTCAACTAAGGCGTTCAATGTATTAGGGGATGTTCAGCGGGAGCTCATCGCAAAAAGTGCGCAGCTATTGCCTTTAGATATTCCAACAATTGAACTGGCGGGTGGGTCAGTGCGGTGCATGATTGCTGGCATTCATCTCACGAAACGATAGCCTAATTTTGGTGCCCTATAATGAGAGTGAGGGACACTTATGACAACGCTTACAGCTACATTTGACCATTGGATTCGGACTGATTTCAAACAACTCAATACTGAGCTTGAAATGCTCTATGTTGAGTTAGATGATCCTGCAGAGGTTGACGGTGTTGGACAATCGCATAAAGATCGGCTCGTTGCTGAAGGCAATAGTATTGTCCGCGAGCTATTGGACGAAGGCAATACAGACAATGGCTTTGAACAAGCCTTTGATTTGCTAGGTAACGTTG
The DNA here is from genome assembly GCA_020630225.1 of Anaerolineales bacterium. Lineage (GTDB taxonomy): Bacteria > Chloroflexota > Anaerolineae > Anaerolineales > UBA6668 > JAHDIM01. The sequence continues at coordinate 8,999 of JAHDBS010000145.1, forward strand.
GTCTTTTTATGGCGGCCTGCCGCCGGCATGAAATTACTAACCCTGAACGACAGCAAAAATCACCGCTTGTGGATGCATCTGCCCTTGCGCAGCACATAGCAGCATCCATTGGTGTGACCCCACGTTTTGCAACTGCCCACCTCTGTACGCATAATCGAGCTGTCAACGGCTTGTACCGCAGCTTCACCACGCTACCAGAAGAAAAAACATTTATTGACTACAACACCAAGGGTATTGTAGCTTACCAACGCGCAGCAGATGCATTGCTCAAGATTTTGCCGCTCGGGATTTCACATCCAGCAACATATGATCTTTTAGTGGTTTGTCGGGACGCCTTAGCATCTGTGGCAGCCTCAAATGCTGAGCTATATGATCAGCTTGATCCGCATAAATTTTTCTATCATGTGCGGCCATATTACAAACCGCATCGGGTTGGGTCGCAAGTCTATCGTGGCGCGAATGCTGGTGACTTTGCTGGCATTAACATCATCGACTTGCTGCTAGGGTTATGTGAAGCGAAACACTCGTCGTACTCCCGCATGTTGGTCGAAAAATTCTTGTACATGATGCCTAATGATCAGCGTGATTTGCAAAACACAATGCGCATGAATAGCCTGATGAACCGTTTCTTAGAGCAAATTGATCAGTCAGATGAGGCTTGGTATCAGCAGAATTTGGGCGTGTTTTTAGCGGCTTGTAAACAGCACGGGGTAACAGCAAGCCAACATCATGATCAGCTTGTAAACACGTACATTGTGCAGCCTACGAAAACGATGGCGCAGAAACATATGGCGCAAATTACGGCAAGCGGGCCACCGTTGCAAGCGCTGGTCTCTGCGCTTGCCAATCTTCGTGATCAGCGCTTAGCTGCTCCGCGTGATGACATTCCAACCCGCTATGTTGATATGTTGACCTTGAAACGCACTTT
>JAHDBS010000146.1:0-4918 GCA_020630225.1 Anaerolineales bacterium
TGCCGTCATCATCTTCATCTAGATAATTTGGCGTGCCATCGTTGTCTGAGTCAAGAGCGTCAGCAGGGTCGCCGTCACCATTAGGGTCTGCGTTTTCTTGCTGATTTGGAATGCCATCGTTGTCGTCATCATCGTCAAGATAGTCAGGTAATGCGTCACCATCATTATTGGCAGCATCCGCAGGATCACCATCACCGTTCGGATCTGCGTTTTCATGGATGGTCAAAATGCCGTCACCATCGTCATCATCATCTAGATAATCTGGCGTGCCATCACCGTCACTATCGACAGCATCTGATGTATTACCATCACCATTTGGATCTGCACCCTCTAGCGCATTGCTAATGCCATCGCCATCGGCGTCACCATCATCAGCGACACTATCTAAGTAATCCGGTATGCCATCGCCGTCTGAATCAGCTGCATCAGCTGGGTTTTCATCACCATTTGGATCTGGATTTTCACCACTTGTTAGCGTGCCATCTTCATCATCATCACGGTCAATGAAATCTGGAATACCATCACCGTCACTATCTTGACCATCTGCAGGATCACCATCACCATTCGGATCTGGATTTTCATAGACCGTCGCAATGCCATCATTGTCATCGTCGGTATCTAGGTAGTCTGGTGTAACAGTGCCATGCGTATTGAGCGCATCATCAGGGTTACCATCACCGTTTGGATCGGGATCTTCGAAAATCGTGTTAACACCATCACCGTCATCATCTACATCGAGGTAGTTCGGCGTGGTGTCACTGTCAGAGTCAATAGCATCTGCTGGATCATTATCACCATCAGGGTCACTGTCTTCATAGTCAGTGCGTAGACCATCACCATCGTCATCTGGATCAAGGAAATCTAAGATGCCATCGCTGTCGGTGTCTTGCCCGTCAGAAATATCGCCGTCCCCGTTAGGGTCTGGATTTTCGTGAATAGTCCCAATCCCATCGTTATCATCGTCTTCATCGAGATAATCTGGGCCAGCAATAGGGTCTGAGTCGCGGGCATCAGCAGGATCGCCATCGCCATTTGGATCTGGCTCTTCCGCTAACGTTGGAACGCTATCGCCATCATCATCTGCATCGAGATAGTCAGGTGTGCCATCCGTGTCAAAGTCACGGGCATCAACGGGGTCTAAGTCGTCAACTGTTGGTGCTTGTTCAAAGCGACTGCCAATGCTGTCGCCATCATCGTCATCATCTAAGTAGTCTGGTGTACCGTCAGTGTCTGTGTCTTGCGCATCAGTTGGGTCACCATCACCGTTCGGATCTGCGTTTTCATACAACGTCCCAATCCGGTCACCATCATCATCAGGGTCTACATAGTCGTAGGTGCCGTCACCGTCTGTATCTTGTGCATCGGCCACGCTGCCGTCGCCATTCGGATCTGCATTTTCTTGAATAGTAGGGATGCCATCGCCGTCATCATCTGGATCTTCCCAGTTTTCAACGCCATCACCATCGGTGTCGACACACATGCCTGTCCCAAGTGGACATTCCACAACGAATGGCAAGCCATCGCCATCTGCATCAGCTGGGGCTGGCGGGGCCGCAACAACCTCAAAATTGATCACTTCTTGCAGTGTAATCAGTGGGGTTGTGCCAGAGGTATAGTGCATTTGATTAGCACGCAGTTCATAAGTGCCTGGCGCTAGACCTTGGAAGTCAGCAAAGTCCACATATGTTTCATTGTCTTCGTTGACATTATCCGCACTATATTCGGCAAGGAATGTACCGTCCAAAGACAAGCGGACCACATCATTACCATCCATAGCACCCACGTATGACAGGTCAAAATTCGAGACAAAATATTGAAAGTCAATTGGATCACCTTCAACAAAACTCGCACCGTCTTGCGGGCTCATAATGCGCAGATATGGTCCAAACGCCGTATTCGGGACACCTTCAGTTTCAAGAATGTATTCAAAGTCAGTGCCGTAATCGAAATTGCCTTGCGCAGGATCCGGCGTAATAGGGCCATTGTTCTCTAGCTTGGTACGTTGCAGGGTATTTGTAGCGGGTAGCGCTGCAGCGGTGATGTAGGAGAAGCTTACTTTTCCTTCTGCTGCGGCAGCAGTAATCAGAGGGTCAATTGCGGCAGTACCGTCTCCCCAATAAACCAAGTCAACGAGTTGGTCAATCAGGTCTGCTTGCGGCTGGCCTTGGGTTGGGTCTTCAGTGTGAATGGAAAGTGACGCGTTGACATCTGGCATGTCCTCACCCCAGAAAACATGCAGAATGTCTGGTGGCGTTAGGTTAATGTAGAACGGGTCAGTACCGGGGGTAATAATGTCCTCAATGCGTTTGCAGTTTGTGAGGTCAATACACGCGTAGTATTGGTCAAACCCGGTGGCAACGTCTGTTCCAAGGTTGATTACCTCAAACCAGTCCGTGAAGGCCGCAGTTGGATCGACTCGAAAGTTGACTTCATTGATGTAAACACCATGGCGCTCAACTGTTAAGGCGGTGGGGTTACTCAGCTGTGCATATAACGGTTGCACAATCATGAGGGATAGCACCATGCCTAATAAAGCACGGAGTCTAAAGCGGGAATTCTTAAGCGATGATAAAAACGCGAATACTACGTTTCGTTTTGTACCCATAACACACTGTCTCTACTTGTAATACCTACACAAAATTTCGACAACAGTAGGCCTTCCCACGTGCATCCTGTTGTCTAGTCAACATACCTATACATGTCTGATAAAACGAGTCACCTTGGCTAATTTCTCCCGGCCACAATAAGGGAACCCATTTCTGTTTATTTACTCATTTAGTCTAATAAGATTCCCCAAGCTAGATTGTTTAGAGTAAATTGAGGCTTGGTAAGAGCCCGTCAACATTACAATAATAAGAACTCCAGACTACAGACTCTCAGGTTATTTAGCACTACCGTAAACTATTTCGCCTAGTGTCCTGCATCAGGACCTGAATCGTGTAATTTTTTCGATTTGTTAAATAAAAAACCACCTTGTCTTCACAAGGTGGTTTTTTATTACCGGTTAGAGTCCGGTAAACAAACTCTATTTCTCGCGCCCGAGCTTAATAATTGCCCCGCCAAACATTAAGGACCAGCCCAATGTTCCAAGCGCTAATGCGAACAAACCAGCCAAAATCAAATGCCATGACTTGAAATAGCCTGTCTCAGGCAGCGCGTCTGGAATAACTTGAACACCAGCAACATTAGAGTCAGTTGCCGTTGTCCCTGCGCCAATAACCGTCGCAGTGTTGTTGATCGTAATGCCCGCAGAGGCAGAGCTATTGACGCGCGTGTTGACGGTCACGGTCGTGCTTTGTCCAACGGCCATATCCCCAACAGGGATTGAGACTGTTCGACTGCCAGCATCATAGGAGGCCCCGTTCGAACCGCTCACAAAGTCTAACTGCGGACTAAGTATGTCCGTCACAGTGACGCCGCTTAGCGCCGCACCACTCGTATTTTGAATAGTAATGGTGTAAGCAATTGCCCCACCGATGCGGCTAATTGACGCATTTGCTGTCTTTCCAATGGTAAATTGCGGCCCCGTATTTGGCACAACTGGCGCAGCAGTTGGCCCAGCAATCGTGGGCGCTGCTGTCGGTACTGCCGTTGCTGGCACTGCCGTCGGCGTGTTTGTAGCCGCTGGATCTGGCGTTGGAGTATTGGTTGGCACTGTTGTCGCAGTCGCTGCTGGATCCGGCGTTGGTGATGGCGTCGGCGTTGCAGTTTGCAACACAGCCACACCCAACGGATCATTGATAATGCCATCGGCTGCCGAGTCATCCCCGACGACACCATCTGTCACGGTGAAGGTCACGGTAACAACGGTTTTACCGTCAATGGTCGTCGTTCCAAATGTTGCGTTGTAGTCGTACCAATCGTTTTCGCTACCGCCTGGTGTAGTTGGGCCATACTTCCGCAAGACCAAACCAGTTGGGTCACTCAGCTCGTGCAAAATCATGGTGACATCACCACTTTGGCCGGTTGCGCCACAAGTGAGATCATAGTCAACCAACCCAAATGGGTAGTCATATTCGTTGTCTTGCTCAGAAACATCGCTTTCTGCAAGCGCACCGTTCACTTGTAGATCGTCACAGTCCCCAGTGAACGCTACCGTTACATATTCTTCATCGTCTTCTTCAGACTCTGCTGAGACCAACGAGGCAACGTTATTTTGCAACGCATCTAGCGTGCCATCGTCATTCCCATCACCATTGTTTGGCGCGTTGACTTCAACAATGGTTTCAACACCATTACCGTCATCATCTGAGTCTAAGTAGTCAGGCGTGCCGTCTTCATCGGTGTCTTGCGCGTCTTCGTCATCCCCATCATTATTTGGATCAGGATTTTCTACTGACGTATCAAGACCATCACCTTCATCATCGTCATCTGCCCAGTCAGGCGTACCGTCTTCATCGGTATCCTTACAAGTGTCTACAGAATGATTTGGATCTGGCGTGCCATCTGGACATTCCACATCTTGGTCAAGGCCATCGCTGTCGTCGCTAAACGGTTGCGGTGTTGGCGTTGCGGTTGGTGTAGAGGTTGCGGTTGCACTTGGGTCAACCGTTGGCGTTGCCGTAGCGTCTGGGTCAGCCGTTGGTGTCGCCGTTGCATTTGGATCAGCAGTCGGTGTGGCCGTTGATGTAGCATCTGGATCTTCCGTTGCTGACGTTGTCGGTGTTTCAGTTGCCGCTAACGTTGCCGTTGCAGCTTCAGTTGCAGCAGAGGTCGCCGTTGACGTTGGCGCATCGGTTGGTGTGTTCGTTGGTTCTGCCGTATTTGTTGGTGCAGCCGTATTTGTTGACGTTGGCACCGTTGTTGGTGTGTTTGTTGGCGTCCAGGTTGGTTCTGGCGTCCCGTCTGGCGTATTGGTAGCCGTTGGCGTTGACGTCATTGGCGTCCCAGTCGCTGGTGGCTCAACTGTGCCAGTTGG
>JAHDBS010000146.1:5018-9787 GCA_020630225.1 Anaerolineales bacterium
GCCGTTGGCGGATTGTCAACCGTTGGGGTTGCTGTTGGTTCTTCTGTAGCAGCAGTTGTTGCCGTTGGCTCAGTAGTAGCCGTAGCCGCTGTTGTTGGCGTCTCCGTTGGCGTTTCGGTTGCTGGTGTAGCAGTTGGTGGCGCATCTACCGTCGCAGTTGGCGTAGAGGTTGCCGCAACTAAGCTCACAGACACAGCATCTGACACACCAATCAAGGTACCATCAGTTTGTGCCAAAGACAGTTCAATATCATGGGCACCATCTGCAAGTGAATTGATGTTGACCGTACCTGACATGTTATAAACCGCGCCAAGATCGTTTGTGTCTACAATTACCCGCAAGTGTGGGCCTGGATCACCAGCAATAGGATGGCCAATAACAAAGTATTCAATACCAACACTTTCGCCAGAGCCAAATTCAGCACCGTCTAATGGTTCATCGATGCGAATAAATGGAGCAAAGTTTGTGTTGAAATCGTCTGGAGAGCCTGCGCCGTTTTCCCAAATGTCGGTGACATCTGAAGAGTCAGGGTCGATGGTTGCGTCGTAGTGAGCGCGTGAAGCAGCTGTGCGTTGCAACGTGTCTGAACCTGTAGCGGTCGCCACAAACTCAAAAACGCCTGTTGAAGGCTCTTCCCAAATCCCTTTAGCAACAGCAACATCTACGCGACCAACGTCTGACGCGGTCCCGTACTGTACAAAATCCACCATATTGGCAGCTACACTAAAGTCACTGTTATCAACATAAAGCGCCATATCACCAGCGCTATCATTCAAATCTTCATCTGTTGGAATTTGCACCACCATCACTTCGCCTGGTTCAAGGCTAAAGTCTGCCCCGTTCAGGGTTGTGAGGCTACCAACTTGCCAGTAAACAAATTCAGCGCACAACTGATAATTGGTAATGTCGATAGTTTCGGTGCTGAGGTTTGTAAGTTCAACCCAATCTTCATTTGATGCAGTGCCATCGCCCAAGTAAGAGACCTCACTAATCATAATTGTTGGATTATTGGGGTCACCTGCTGCCGCTTGCGCATATGGGACTGATGCGACAAATAACATCAACAGCAATGTACTGGTTAGTGCTAACAGCGCACCAAATCTTGAGTTCTTCTTTACAATATACGTATTCATAATAACGATCCACTTCCACGTCTGTGCGTTACCAACCCGATATTACTCACTGCCGTTAACGTTATGATTTGGTTTCTTTCGACAATTTGTGAGTAGCTATAACTACACGACTCTAAATTTCCACTTACTAGTGTAGGAAACACAACCAAACACCAACGTTTAGATTTGGTTTAGACAAACTTGAGGAATCCTTTACCATGCGCAAACCTTTCTATAACCTCACACCGCAAGGACGTACCCGTCGCATGCATAAATTGGCACGCACCGTGCTAGAAAATTACTCGTTTCAGGTAAAAAACATCCAGCAGATGAGCGATGATTGGAATTACATCTTCAAGGTTGTCTCAACAAATGGAGATAAATATGTGTTGCGCGTGGGATATCCAGACTGTTACTCAGTACAAGAAACGCGTTCGGAGATGGCCTTCCTAGATTGGCTGGCTACTGAAACTGACTTAACAGTGACTCGCCCAGTACATGGTGCAAATGGCGACTTGGTTTACGCTGTCAAAGTGGACGGCGTACCAGAAGAACGCAACTGCGTATTATTTGAGTGGATTACCGGTTCAGACCTTGGGGATGATCCTTCAGTCGCAAACTTTGAGACATTAGGACGTTTGAGCGCGACATTGCATCAGCAGTCTTACAACTTTCCAGCACCGCCGGACTTTGACATCATGGTCGCAAACACGCTCTACAACCCTAAAGACGAAGCTTTCCTATTCAGACCAGAGCATGCGCATCTGATGACAGCCGAACAGCGCGCCACGCTAGAACGCGCGGCGACAATGGTTGAAGCCGCAACAAAGAAACTTTGGACCCAACCTGGCAAATGCGTCATCCACGGTGACCTACACGGCTGGAACGTGATGCTCGCCAAAGACGGCACCCCCATGCTGATTGATTTTGAAGATATTGCCTGGGGCTACCCACTGCAAGACATTGCCGTAACGTTCTACTATCTCTTCGTAGAAGACGATGAAGACGGCTACGACTACGCCACCGACACCGCGTCATTCAAACGCGGCTACGAAAGCATCGCAGAGTGGCCCGTGCCAGATCAAGACACGCTAAATACCTTCATCATCCGACGCGCCCTGGATCTATGTAATTTTGTTGTTGGGTCAGAAGACCCAGAAATGAAAGAGTTCGCGCCGAAGATGGTGGAACGAACGGTAAAACGAATTGAGGGGATTTGGGCGTAACGTCAACGCACAAATGTAGCTGTCTTAGTTACAAAGTCAAAGAAATACCAACCGGCTTGCAAGATGTTAGATGACGCGCACGTAGTCTCTAAATAAATCAATGCGCTTCGATCTGATAGCGTTTGAACTGAGTTCTCATCAGAAATAGCAAGATCACGCAAAAATTCACCGTCACTGCCCATGCGAAGCTCAGAGAATTGGATTTCTCTATGATCATGAATGTGTGCAGACCAATACATTAGTTGATCCGCTCTTAGGCAAGGGTCTAGGTGACTATCCTCAAAAGTATGCATCTCGACAAGTACAGTAAAAAAAGAGCTGTCAGGAAATTCACTTCGTATCACATAGTCTTCTATAAATGTTACAGATCGATAGAAGGTACCTACTTCACGTTCATATGGAAATGAGGCGTGGTAAGGAAATTTTACGTACTGCGTGTTTTCAACATATGGTTGGTATGTTGAAAGCACTGCTGATTGGTAGTCAGATGCGGTAACAACGTATTGCACCTCATTTTTGCCCTCCTCATAGTGTGGAGAGCCAACATTCAAGGTTTCGCCTGTTTCAAGCAACAATAGACGCAGCTGGTTCTCTGCGCCAACAAACCACAAACCTTTGCCATCTCCAGAGTATATTGGCGCATCTGCCAGCCCCTCCAATATAGTTTGATCTGAAGTTGCAAGGCGCTTCTGAACCAACGTTGAACCTTCTCCATACGCTAAAACTGTTCCATCTACAGACCAAGTTGGCACAGTACGATACTCAAATCCTTCCGCTAACAACACCTCACGACTTGTAGACAAGTCAAATATCCAAATTGCATATTGATTATCACGTTCAAGTTGAGCTTTGACATCGTTGAGCCGTTCGCGATAGGCGAGTTTCGTGCCGTCTGGTGACACAATCGGATCACTAAAACGTTCTCCAGTTGCAACAATTTGAAAAGCACTACCATCTACGTGCATGACAGCAATCATATTGTCTTGCGTTTTGAAAGCGACTTTCTGAGTCGGATCACCTCCAGCAGCTAATATTTTGTCTGTTAAGGCCAATTGTTGAGGGTCAAATGTTTGACCCTTCGTAGTTAGTTGCGTAGCCTGCAGAGTAGTACTATCAAATAAGTAAAGACCATTCGCAGTATTTGTAAATCCACAGTGAGCATCGGATAACGACACAAATGTATCGTTTGAAATCCAAGGCACTCCATCTATTTCCTGCGGATAGAACTTGCCAGTTTTAGCCGCAGCAGGGGTACTCCAATCCAGCAAGAGCTCTTCTACTGCAAAACCTGACGATAATTTGATGACTCCATGTTGATACCCGACAAAACATACATCCATCCAGAGTAGGCCTTTTGCAAAGGCAACTGTTTTGTCGTCTGGCGCTATATTTGCAATCCCCGCTTCTGTGACCAACCGTTGAGGTCGAGATAATGTCTCACCAAACAGCCAAATTTCGTCAGGTTCACATTCCAAAAAATATGTTTCTTCACATCCACCAAGGGTTCGTCTCACTGTAACTAAATAGTGATTGCTATGATGAAACCAATCAACATGGCGGAAAATCACTTGACCAGGAAAGCTATCCTCAGAAAGCCTTAGAGAAATTTCAGCCGTTTGCAAATCAACATCTTGCAACCCATCTTCTTGAATTACAGTAACAAATTCCCCACTAGGATGCCATGCAAACCCTTCTAATCTATCAAAGGTAACTGAATATTTTGCATTATTCGATAGCTCTCCAATCTCTAGTGTGGTGTAATTTGTAATCCACGCGATCCGCTGACTTGAATTGGGATCCCAACGAACATGAGATACAGATTCGCTTGACGATCTACTCCAAATTTCATCGCCCTGGAGATCAATAACAACAATCGCATTCTCATCATTTGCAGATAGACGCTCATAAACAATCTTTGTGCGGTCTGGTGAAAGCTTTGGATTTCGACCATTTTGTTCAGTGGTAAGCAAGCGAGACTCGCCAGTGTCAACATTCATCACACTAATCACACCTAAACGGTCTTTTATATTGGCAGTATATGGGATCCAGTTTTGCGGAAGTGTGTTGGGGTGTAATGAAGACCTGACATCCAAAGTTGCACATCCTAACAAGAAAGATATACAGCAAAGGCATAATAGGAATTTTGAGAAAGAGTTAGAAATCAAAACAGACTGGTTACTTTGCAAACTAATAATTTTGCACAACGATAATGCAAAGTCATACAAAATCTATTGAAGTAACCAAATCGAAAAGAAACGGTAACTTCCCAGTTACCAATATTATTCCTACCCTAACGCCCTAGCCACCATCATCGTCGCTTGCTTCAAGCCTAACGTCCCGACGTCCTGCTCTACAATCACGGGGCCAACGCAGGCGGGGCAACCATGCGCACAGGGGCAGTTTTCTACAAGCTCTAAAACGCCATCTAACA
>JAHDBS010000147.1:0-1753 GCA_020630225.1 Anaerolineales bacterium
TAGAGCGCACGGTTCACATCCGTGAGGTCGGGGGTTCGAGTCCCTCCGCGTCCACCATGAATCAAAAACGCCGCAATTGCGGCGTTTTTGATTCATGGTGACGGAATTTTTGTAATTGCAACGTTATTACGTGTATGGAGAATTCCGACTCTTTTCTGAATACTTTGTTCTATCGTATGAATTGCCCCAGTGTAGACGATCTTGGAGAGTATGCAGCCGGCATCATGACAGACAAAACACTTTATATCTATATTCATTCTCATGTTCGCAAATGCACCGACTGTCAAGCTGAGGTCGCCAGTTGGGATGCCTTTGATGCCGCTACAGGATGGTAACTTTGAAAAATACTTACACCCAAGACTCAGTTGCGGCTTAGGCAACTTTGGATAAAATGACCTCTAGCCCACTTATATAAGGAGTTCCATTAATGTCCCCAACTGAACGTGAGAAATATTTCTTTGACCTGAATGGTTTTCTAGTTTTACGAAATGCACTTACGCAAGCTGAAGTTACTGCTTGTAATACCGCGATTGACAACATGCTCCCCATTGCTGAAGAAGAATGGATCGGGCATGTACATGGCCACTCCTTCAAAGACAATGATGGCATCAACTTACAACAAATTTATGAAGGTGGCCCTGCCTTTGAATGCCTTATCGATCACCCTAGCTGGATCGAAAAAGTAAAATATTTTATTGGCGGTGAAGGCACCTTTGACTGGAATCATGGACCGCTGTTCATCGACGAGAACTTTGCAAACCTCCGAGGCCCTGGTCAAGCAATTGGCCTACATAGCGGCGGACATATCGGTTTGAAACGAACGCAATATCGCTATCACAATGGACGTTTCCAATGTGGGCAGATCAATATCCTAATGGCGCTTACTGACATTGGCCCTGGTGATGGCGCCACAATGGTCGTTCCTGGTAGCCATAAGGCAAATTTCCCGCACCCTGACTTTGAAAAACATAAAATGCGCGGCGAAGATGCAGCTGTAGATGGACTTGAGGGTGCAATTGAAGTGCACCTTAATGCAGGAGATGCACTTTTATTTGTAGACTGCATCTCACACGGGTCCGCGCGGCGGGTCAATGAAGGCCAGCGCCGAATTATGGTCTATCGCTATGGGCCGTCTTGGGGCAATTTCCGCCATGGGTACCAACCATCTGAGGCGCTATTGGCACGACTTGGCCCCGAAGCACGCCAAATTGTGCAACCGCAGGTGCGGGTGCAACGTGACCCTCAGAAAGTGCGAGACAATCCGAATCTCAGCTAATTCCTGTAAAATAAATATAACAACTCAAAACGCCGACTTTACTCGGCGTTTTTGACTTAATTCCCGCATCCACGTCATTCCGCACCCGTTCGCACTTGCCCTGAGCGAAGTCGAATGGGGCTAATATCGAAGGATGAAAAAGGACGACTCTAAAATGACAAAACTCAACAAATACAGTTCGCAAATTACGCAGCCGAAAAAACAAGGCGCTTCCCAAGCGATGCTCTATGGCACAGGGATGACGCGTGAAGACATGGACAAAGCGCAAGTCGGCATTGGCAGCGTTTGGTATGAAGGCAATACCTGTAACATGCATCTTTTGGCACTTGGTAGCAAGGTCAAGCAAGGTGTGACAGAAGCTGGTCTTTTCGGTATGCGCTTCAACACAATCGGTGTAAGTGATGGGATTTCAATGGGGACTGATGGCATGAGTTTCAGCCTGCAGTCACGCGAAATTATTGCCGATTCTATTGAGAC
>JAHDBS010000147.1:1853-7015 GCA_020630225.1 Anaerolineales bacterium
CAAGCCATTGTTGAAAATTCAATCCCTGGTGCAGGTGCATGCGGCGGCATGTATACCGCTAACACCATGGCGGTCGCTATTGAAGCAATGGGTATGTCTCTGCCGTACAGTTCATCTACGCCTGCGGACGAGAAAGTCGACGAATGTATGCGGGCTGGTGAAGCAATCAAATATTTGCTTGAAAACGACATTAAACCACGTGACATCATGACGCGTGAGGCGTTTGAAAACGCAATGGTGATGATCATGGCGCTTGGCGGTTCAACTAATGCCGTCTTGCACTTGTTAGCTATGGCACGCTCTGTAGATGTTGAATTGACCATTGATGATTTCCAAGAAATTTCGAACAAGGTTCCATTCATCGCAGACCTGAAACCAAGCGGCAAGTATGTCCAAGAAGACATGCATAAGGTCGGTGGTACCCCTGCTGTCATGAAGTACTTGCTCAGTAAAGGGCTGCTCCATGGTGACTGTCTAACTTGTACTGGCAAGACCATTGCTGAAAACCTTGCTGATGCGCCAGACCTCGCGCCAGACCAAGACATCATCAAGCCATTGGAAGGACCAATTAAAGAAACTGGTCACTTGCAAATTATGTATGGCAATCTTTGCCCAACGGGTGCTGTCGCGAAGATCACTGGCAAAGAAGGCCTAACATTCTCTGGTGAAGCAATCTGCTATGACTCAGAAGAAGACATGATGGCAGGGCTAGAAAATGGTGAAATTGGCAAAGGTCATGTCATTATCATTCGTTATGAAGGGCCCAAAGGTGGCCCAGGGATGCCTGAAATGCTGACGCCGACCTCAGCTATTATGGGTGCTGGCCTCGGGCAAGATGTCGCAATGCTGACAGACGGGCGTTTCTCTGGTGGCTCACACGGCTTCATTGTGGGGCACGTCACGCCAGAAGCTCAAGACGGCGGCCCAATTGCACTCGTGCAAAATGGAGACAAAGTCACCTTGGACGCAGTCAATCGCACTATCAATGTAGATGTGTCTGATGAGGATATGGCTGCACGCCGAGAAGCATGGCAAGCGCCTGACTATAAGTTCAAGCGCGGAACGCTTTATAAGTACATCAAGAATGTAAAGTCTGCATCTGAAGGATGTGTGACAGACGAATAAAGCTGATTTAGCGCTAGGCTTCTAATACAAAACGCCTTTGTCAAATAGAAATGACAAAGGCGTTTTTTGATTCGAAGCATTCAATAACAATTTCTGCCACTGTCTCGGCAAAATCAGCAGAATCTTTTTCAACTTAGTCGTGTCTATAAATAATCACATTGTAAGAAGTCCTACAGTACCGCTTTACCTAATCCAAAGGCGCACACGTACTTTGGTTTACACAAGCGAGGTTCTTTTAGAAGATTACAACTATTTAGTATAATTATTCTCTGGTCTTTACAAATTTGTGGCCGCCGATATTAATAATGAAAACACTGTTGGTGATTGATGACGAGCCACGATTGCTCGATACGCTTGAAAAGCTTCTGACTCCAGAAGGGTATCGCGTCGTCTTGGCAAAAAGTGCATTTGAAGGCATTCAACAATTAGAGCAACAGCATATTGACTTAGTCATTTGTGATTGGTTAATGTCAACTGGGAACGGTTACATTATTGTGGACTATATTCGAGAAGAGTTCACAAACCCATGGCTGCCAATCATTATCTACTCGTGTTATGAGGCCTACTTCTTCCCCAAAGAAACAAAAAACATCAAAGTAGATGCGTATCTCTCAAAATTCGACCAAGTAGAAGTGCTCTACAACACCATCCGATCTATACTGAGGTAGATGGACAACTCTCCTGTTATCTTCTTTGATGGCGTCTGTAATCTCTGCAATAGCACTGTAGACTTCATTATTCGCCACGACACTCAACATCATTTCAAATTTGCCGCCTTGCAATCAGATGTGGCAACGCGACTTCTACCAGACTCTACTCGTGAGTTAGACACTGTTGTGCTATGGGAAAACGGCATTGCCTATGCATACTCAGAAGCAGCGCTCAGAATAGCAGCTAAGCTATTTCCATTTGGCAATGTCTTCTTAGGCTTCTTGATTGTCCCTAAATTTCTTCGCGATGGTATTTACCGCTGGATAGCAAGTAACCGTTACCGCTGGTTTGGCAAAGCCAACAGTTGCCGCCTACCAACACCTGAAGAACAAAGCCGTTTTCTCTAAACACAATTCAATACAATGTTTAGGCATGCAATCGTTGTATTCGCGAAGAATTTTTGATTCTTTTTCAGAATCAAAAAAGGCCGCAATACGTGTATCACGGCCTAGCCACACTTTGAGTAGAAATGGGGGAAGGTCTACTCAATAAAAAGGAGGAAAGGACACTTAGAGTGTATCCCAATATCATTGCACTGTCTGTAAGAGGATCGTAAAAATCAGGATACAAACCTGTAAGAATAGGGCAATACAAGGTCAAGCGATTGTTTTCGTTTTGTTTATCCCCAATTCTGGACAAGAGTAGTATTTGTTTTACCTGTGACGTTACAAGAGCATTGGAAAACATCAGGGATCACCGCAACACAGCCCCCCATTTCGTTACGATTTCACAATCGTCTTACCCGTAACTACAACGAATTCAGCGCCATCAAACGTTACATCTACACTAACTTGCAAAGCTGGGGCTTCGCCAAACACTATCGTTCGTAAACAACTTCACCCGCCAAAAACGTCAAATCGACAGTTGTCTCGGAAATATCGTAAATATCTACCTCAAAAATATTTTGATCTAACACAATCAAGTCTGCATATTTCCCAACTTCAATCGACCCGACGACCTCTTCTAGCCGCATCGCATAGGCGGCATTGATCGTATAGGCTTCAACAACAGCATCTAATGAAGATAGGTTCTGTGGCGCTCGCGTGAGTGCGTTTTGCATGCCAATAAACGGATTCAGCGGACTAACATCCCAGTCGCTGCTGAGCGTTACTGTGGCATTCGCCTCATACAAGTCTTTGACTGGTACAAGATTATTCGCGCGTGTCCCAATCAGAAATCTGTTTTCATCCCAGTTCTCAGGATGGGTAAAGTCACCTGCGACTTGCATGTCTGCAATCACACCTAGCTCTGCAAAGCGCGGGTAGTCGGCCGGATCAACCACTTCAAGGTGCGTTAGTCGATGCCGTGCCCCTTCGGCTTGCGCGGCTTCAATCGCATTCAGTGATTCATAAATAGCGCGATCCCCAATGGCGTGAATGTGGAAGTCATAGCCGACATCGCTCAGTTCAGCAATATATTTAGTCAATCGCTCTTCTGTAAAGTAGTTCAACCCAATCTCACTAGGGATACCGCCCAATGTCTCAACATAGGGGTCCAGCATTGCTGCAGTAGAGTTGATCAAGATCCCGTCTGAATACACTTTGATCTGATCAATATTCAAGAGCGCGTGCGGATCGCGCCGGAACATGTCTTTGAAATAGGCCAACTGCGTTGCGTCGTCTTCACTTGGATACGCCCAAAGGCCAAGTGAGGTTCGAACGGTCAATTCACCTTCAGCGTCTGCTTGCAGCCATGCATCTTGAAAGTCGCGGTGCCAGTAGGTGCGAGCGTCGCTGACCCCGGTAATCCCATGTCGATTTAGATAGCGGATGGACCATTTCAAGCCACTGTAATTCATGCGTTTGATTGCATCGGTTGGCTGCCACGCTTGCTCAATGATGAGATCCCCAACAGAGTCAAACAATAGCCCTGTTGGCTCACCGGTAACCGCATCTTTAACTATCACACCACCGGGTGGATTGGGGGTGTCCGCTGTAATACCTGCCAATTCAAGCGCCATCGAGTTTGCCCAAAACGAGTGTGACGTTTCTTCCATAATCAAGACAGGTTGGTCAGGAATGGCGTCATCCAAAATTAGTTTTGGCATTCGCTCGGCTTCCAGCAGCGTAAAAACCGAATGTCCCCAGCCCAGAACCCAGTCTGTGCGCCCTTTTTGACGCGGTGCACAGCGTTGTAATTTACCAATGTAATGCTCGGCATTGGTTTCTGACGAATCCAACAAGCACGTTCCCATAAATTCTGAACCTGCTTCCAAGGGGTGCGCATGAACATCGATGATGCCCGGCATCACCATCGCGCCGCCAAGATCAATCACCTCTGTGCCATCATCAATGTATGCCTCAGCTTCTGCGGTTGACCCAACAAATTCGATGACACCGTTGCGAAAGAAAACCGCCTCTGCCCAAGGCTGATCTGCATTGACCGTATAAACGGCTCCATTTGTAAGCAATGTGCTTTCCGGGGCTTCCTCTACCAACGCACCAATTTCTGTTTCCGCGCCAGCAAGAACTTCATCGACCACCGCTTCGAGTTCTTCAGCAGCAGGCTCAACAGAGGCGCAAGCAACTAAGGCTGAGCACAACAATAAAAGTGAGATATTTTTTTTCAGAAGGGGCCAAATCATAGGATTACTAAGTGAACCAAGTCTCATGCGGATTGCCATACAAATCGTGAACGTCGTTCACATGATGCATGTTGTGATACAGCGTAAACAGTAAAACTTCTCGAATAGTAAGACTGCCGATTAAGGGGTGTTTGACTTGAAATGCGTCTAATTGTGCTTCAGACCAGCCTCCAATTGCATCAACAAGGGAAGCCATTTTGGATTGCCATTTTTCTAAAATACGCGCTTTCTCAGCCGCATCGGTTGCTTGGGCAAGCGGTTCATATTGGGCTGGCGCAACGCCGCCCGCCGCTAGGAAGGCCTGATACACCGTGATCACGGTGTGAATATCTCTTGACTCATGTTTGGCTTTTCCAAAGCGCATCCGCAACACTGTTCTGGGCACGGTCAAGGCAGTTACTATAGAACTGACTGACATGATGAGGTGGATCAGGTTATCGGCTGGTGTCCAAATATCTTTGGGTCCAACAAAGAATCGATCTGCATCGATATCAGCAAAGAAGGTATGAACTGCCGCGCTCTCTTGCTGGAGCGCGGCTTGAATTTCAGATTTTGTATACGGAGAAGAAAGGGTAAGCATGCGCACAGTATAGTGCCTGCACCACAGTACAACGTCAACCCGTTATTATGCTAGCAACCACGCACTGTCTTGATTGACTTCAATAATTGTCGGTTTGTTAGCACTCAATGCAGTTTCAATCGCAGCCTGCAAACCCGCAACAGAGGTTGGCTTGGCACTATT
>JAHDBS010000147.1:7115-9686 GCA_020630225.1 Anaerolineales bacterium
CTGTCTGCTGGCAAGGCTGCGCGAATGGCATTTAGCACCGCCTGATGCTGCGCCTCCACCCCACTCGGCACGAGTGAAGCCGTGCGCACACTGGCAATTGTGTCAACAATACTTGTCCGTGGTTTCGTGATCCGCGCAGCAACCATCGCAGCCAAGGCAAAGGCGGCATGCGGCGCATCGCCCACAATCCCGAGCGTGGCAGGATAAAGATCGTTCAGCTTAGCGGGATCAATATCTACCCGGATCAATTTTCCGGTGATTGGCAATTTTTCAACAAAGCTATCGGTTTCAGCCAATTCAGTACCAAGTGCTAGCACAACATCGGCGCTCGCGAGCAAGTCTAATGTCGGCTGCCGCCAAATAGTAGCGCTCAAGCTGAGTGGATGTTGGTCAGACACAATGCCTTTCCCAGCATTACTGCTGATGATGGGCGCTTGTAATGTCTCGGCCAGCTTGACAAGATCGTCTCCAGCGCCAATGGCACCACCACCCACCAAAATAACGGAGGCAGACGCTTCAGCAAGTAAATCTGCAGCTTGGTCTAGCAATAGTTCGTCTGGCTTGGGCTTTGTTGGGAGTTGCACAGGTACCCACTCTTCAGCAACTGACATTGCCAGCACATCGGTTGGAATGGCAATGTGTACGGGTCGAGGCCGCTGTGATGCAAACAACGTGAACGCCTGCCCAATCATTTCTGGCAAATCGCTGGGGCGCATGGCAGTGGCACTAAATCCCGTTAGCGGCGCCGTGATGGCTTGCTGATCTGTGGTTTCATGTAAGCAGCCCCAACCTTTCCCCAAGGTCTTACTGTCGTTGGCGCTAGAAATTAGCAACATTGGGACAGAGTCGGCATACGCCTGACCTAATGGTGTCGTCGCATTGGTCACACCGGGGCCTGTAATGACCATTGCCACACCAGGTTTTCCCGTGACGCGAGCGTAACCATCGGCCATGAACCCGGCACCGGCTTCATTTCTCGCAAGCACATGCTTCACATTTGAAGAATTCAGCCCACGATACAGATCAAGCGTATGGACCCCTGGAATGCCAAAGATCGTATCGACCTCATATTTTTCTAGCAAAGCAATCAATGCTTCACCACAAGTCGTTTGTTGCACGGTCTCTGTATCAACGGCAAATTTTGGCATGGTAAGTAGTCCCAACTATAAATGTAACGCTCTCTATAAAGCTAAAATCGCTTTCACACAGATTGTTACGTATCGTGTAATATTTTTGCAACCAAATACAACTTCTGATCGCAGTGCGTATTATCTGCAAGAACGCAATGTTCAGCAACATATTTATCAATCCAGCATGACCACCAATCGCTTTTACTTCCTTCTTCTCGCCATTTGCTTTTTTACTCTAACGGCCTGTAGTTCACCATCCCCAGATGTTGTAATTCCCGAACCCGCAGCTGAAGATGCAGCCGGCAGCTCTCAACTCAACCCAAATCCACCCGATCCAAGTGAAATTGAAGATCAATACAGTATTGCAGCTGACCTGCTCAATATGTCGCGCGAAGAGCTATTGCAAGTGACCCAATCAGGCCAAAGCATTGCGCAAGTCGCGACAGATCGCGGGGTTGATCCACAGGTCATTATTGACGCCCTCATTGCTGCTGACCATGCAATGATTGATCAAATATCAGCTGAAAGCGGGCAAAGTGCGGATGAAATTTCAGCTTGGAAAACAGAGGCGATTATTTTCCAAAACAGCTTCGTACATGGCGTGCAGCCAACGCCGCTCCCCGCTGATTACGGTGATGGAGAGCTGATCATTGTAGACGAGGGTCCAATTGAAGCCTACGATCCATTCCAAATTGCTGCTGATTTGATTGGAATTGAAGTTGCTGGACTGTGGGCAGAGCTCGGCCAGGGTAAGACCATGGCAGACATCGCCAATGAACGCAATGTAGAGCCGCAACTCATTATTGACGCCTTGCTAATTGCGCAAGATCAAGAAATCAATGCGTTATTAGCTGCGGGTGAAATTTCCGAAGATGATGCCGGACTATGGCGCACGGACTCCGTTACCGCTGTGACAGAAATGGTCACAACGGCTATTTTTCCTGCCGAGCTTGGCACACCGGAAGAGTGTTTAGTTGAAGATGGAGAAACGCTGCCAGAGCATTGTGCTGCAACGTCTGGGATGGTGGAAGAGTAAGTCTTACAGAAAACTACTTAATGCACGTTTACTGTGACGCAGTTACGGAGTAACGCGTTTCCGGAGAACTATGGGGAGATGCATTAGCCTAGTGCGAGCTAAGGCTAGACTAGATCTCTGCTTCGGCCTCGAGCATAGCCGTCTTCGCATCATTGATAAGTGTGATGGTTTTTGATGCTTGTTGCTGCCACGCGTTACTTAGTAACTCAGGCTGTTGGGCATAACCTTCCAAACAAATTTGGACATGCCCTGTGAGAGCATCCCAAACAGCATCGACACAATCGTAGTGGGCGGCCTGCCGGAAAACATTGGTCAGCATGAGGTTGCGCGTGCCAAAGCCTATTGGCAAATTGAACTGGCGGCCTAACTGCTGAATTTGTTTAGTAGACAAATAAATACCGCTTT
>JAHDBS010000148.1 GCA_020630225.1 Anaerolineales bacterium
CGTAATCTATTGAAGAACACTATCCAGAACTCAGGCTTAGTAATTTCTCTGGATTGCGCATTGCATAAAACGCTTGGATAAGACCATCCTCGGCATGCATCATGATGACTGACGTCGGCTTACCTGCCTCGTAGATCACAATTGCGGGCTGATTGTTCAATAGCAGCACATTGAACGTCCCGTCTTCTGGCATCTGCTTCAACAGACCATGGACAAACTTGACCACGCGATCGGCCCCATACAAGACTTTGCGCGCTGCAATGGCTTTCCCATTACTGTCTGAGGTGAAGGTGGCATCTGGCGTCAATAATGCTGTCATTTGTCCAAGATCACCTGTAAGACAAGCCTGCATAAACTGCCCCATTAGCAACTGTTGTTCATCGATGGACGCGGTAAAGCGCGGGCGATCTTGCTGCAAATGTTGCTTAGCCCGCCGCAGGGTCTGCCGTGCATTTGCTGGGCTTAGGCTGGTGATCTCAGCAATTTCGTTGTGAGCATAGCCAAAGACTTCACGCAACAAGAACACAGCCCGTTCCACTGGAGAAAGACGCTCTAGCATCACTAAGAACGCCATGGAGAGTGACTCTGACAAGGCAAACGTCTCACTCGCTACGTCTGGTTGAACAGGCTCTGGCAACCAAGGGCCAATATATGCCTCACGTTGGGTTTTGGCAGACTTGAGTTGATCTAAACACAGTCGCGTGGTGGTTGTCACAAGCCACGCCTTGGCATTTTCAACGGGGGTCGTGTTGCGCTGCCAGCGCACGAATGCATCTTGCACAACGTCTTCAGCGTCTGCCACAGTGCCCAACATGCGATAGGCCACCCCAAACAACAATTTCCGATTTGTCTCAAATGTATCGATGCTCATGCCAACATCCGGTCTACAACTTTGAGCGCACTTTGCGCCGCGCCATCCGCAACAATCTGGTCAGCATGGGCCCAATCTCCCGCGAGATAGACATTTGGCAGGTCTGTTTCGATCCCAATCCGTTGATGCCCAACGCGTGGCGAGTCGTGCATCACGGCAATGCGCGGCAAAAATTCACTCTCGATGACATATTGACGCCACCCGGGCTGGATCTGATCTAGCCACGCCTCCAACTCTGCTAGATCCGCGTCTGGGCTGCCCGCATACTCATCCGGTAGATATTTCATTAGGTGCAGCAGATGTTGCCCTTCTGGGCCCAGCTTTGCCGCGGCTGAATGCAGTGAATAATATAGCGGTCGATCTGTCGCCGTTGCAAAACAACGGTTTGGGTGCGGCAAGTGAGACACGGCTATGTTGAGCGCAGCAACTCGAATCGGTTTCATCCATGGAAGTGCCGTCTCAACGCGATTGCCCGCAGGCAACAGTTTCGCGGCCACGTCTGGGGGCGTTGCAATGAGAACTTTGACCGCAGAGATTGTTTTTTCAGTCGTTTTGATTGCATACTGGCCATCAATAGCGGCAATGTCTGTCACCCGTTGTTTGGTTAGCACCAGCGCACCGTTTTGTTGGGCATGCGTTGCCACGCTGTTTAGCCAGCGGCCCCAGCCCCCATCTACATAGCGGACCCCTTTCTGGAGAACCCAGCGGAACTGATTGAGCGCATGTTTTGCAGAAAGATCCGCCACATTCATATAGGTTCCGACGCGACCGTTCGCAGCTAGATAGGCTCTCACAGCGTCAGACTTTACGTTTTTCTGAAGCCAGTCCGTGTAGCGCATGTCACCTAAGGTGTCTAACTTTTCCATCATGATCTTTGGCATCACGGCAAAGAAATTGAGCCGATCCCGCAATGACCAATATGGAGAGGTCATGATGGTGCTAGGCGTGCCAGGAAATGGATACACGGCGCCATCTGCATAGAGTTGGGATTCAGCATTGATAACCGGTGGCTTCCCTGGCGGATCAATTCCTAAACTCAGCGACAGCTGATTTGCCGTGCCCTGTAAGTAAATTGCATGGGCACCCATATTGAACGAGAAGCCTTGTTTGTCTCGCGTTTGACCGCGCCCGCCTAAGGTCTCTGACCGCTCAAGTAAAACAACTGACCTTCCCGCTTTTGCCAACAGCGCCGTCGCAAAGATACCCGCAACGCCTGCGCCAATAACTGCAACGTCATATGTGTTGTGTTCCATAATCGTTCTCCCGTCTAGCATTAGACACTTTCCGTATTATCGTTTGTTACTAGGGATGACGATTGGCCCTTTCAGTTTGTGACACATTTTTGAAAATTGGTCGAAACAAAAACGCGACAGAAAAAATTCTGTCGCGCATTGCACCCTATTGTGTTGTCTTCCCCGCCGCATATAACCGCGTAAGCGTTGCGACATGCAGCCGCGTTTCTGCGTGTGTTACCCGAATTGGCGCACCATCCAATATTGCGGCATGCATATTGTTGACTTGTCCCAGATACAGATATTCGTCGTAACCGTCATACTGAATTTGCTGCGGCTCACGATCTTCACCAGTCACGATGAGATGAGGGCCATCATTTTCTTGAATGCCGACAAATGGCCAGTCACAAGTCAAACGCCCAAGACTACCCTGCACTTCCAATGAAGTAGAAAATTGCATTTCAAATGAGCAGCTAATTTGCGCCATAACGCCATTTTCATAACGCAGTTGTGCGGTGGTCGTGCGGTCAACACCGTTGGCATCGAACGCTTGTTGGACAGCTATTTCAGTCGGCGCGCCCCCCGCAATATACTGGGCAATACTCATTGGATAACAGCCAACATCCCACAGCGCCCCGCCCCCTTTTTCAGGATGTAAACGGATATTCGCGTCGTTGTCGAGCGGAAAGCTGAAATGCGCCCGGATTAGTTTGATGTCGCCAATTGCGCCATCATCTAACAACTGTTTCAGCTTCAAGGTTTGGGGATGATGCCGATACATAAACGCTTCCATCAATACCTTGCCGGTGTGTTCAGCCGCAGCAAACATCGCGTCCGCATCAGCAACGGTGAGCGCGAATGGCTTTTCACACAACACATGCTTCCCAGCCTCCAACGCTTTGATGCTCCACTCCGCATGTAAATGATTTGGCAAAGAAATATAAACCGCATCGACGGTATCTGCGGCAAGCAAGTCTTCATAAGACCCGTACGCTATTGGAATATCCCATTCAGTAGCATAGGCTTGCGCGCTTTCCAATGAACGGCTCGCCACAGCGACGAGTTCACCACGTTCACTTTGACGAATTGCAGGAATAAGACGCCGATTGATGCGCGCAGTGGAGAGTAATCCCCAGCGGATTTTTGTAGTTATTGTCATAAGTGTGTCAATTTAGTTGAAGGTAGGAGCAACGCTCTGTAAAAGGTGTGATCGACGCAGATTGATGCATAAAGGTGTGTGATCAAATGTTGTGACAGATTTCAATGGCATGGACTTAAGTTGCACGTTCGACTTCGCTCAGTGGGGGACGCATCTGAGTTGTCTTTTGTGGAGTTGCGTAGATCAAATACGAGTAAGTCCGTAAAATTGACTAAAAAGACATACTCTTGACCGAATCTTTGTGCTTTGACAGAAAAAGCGATGTGATACGCCCCCCACTGAGCGAAGCCGTCCGAAGGTAAGGCGCAGTCGGCACGCAGTGAAGGCTTTGCCGCTATGTGCAACTTAAGCGTATTCCCCCTGACAATCACAACATTTGATCACACACTACATAGACCAGGTGAGTCTTAATCATCAAGGTCTAGTGATAATGGAAACTTCAGCTTTTTTCCACCGTTTATCTCGCGTACAAGTTTGCGCAGTTTGATCTGAACCGGATCAGATTCTGACCACTTTTGCAACATTTCATTGTCGGCACTTAAAAACAGTGACTCACGCCCTGCAACAACCACCTGTCTAACATGCAGTTGATGCGTATGTCTCTCAGAATTGATGACAAATGAAAGCGTATATGTTGTTTTTTCTTCAGTTGCCCGATGTGTCCGCTTCAGTCCAGTTGACTGAGACGTAATGGTTTCGATCGTAATTTTCTTCATGCGCCTGCTCCCCTAAGTTAGCCGCTTCGTTTCCCATTTCATTTTTCGCTACACCCAGTCTCGCAACCAATAGTAGGTCCAAGCGGCATATTCGCGTAAGGTTTGGGCAATGGCTTGAAAATTTCTAGGATCTGGCAGCAGCCAATCATCCCAGACAGCGGTGCCACACCGCTCTGTAACACTACAGTCTACTGTAGCGTAGGCCGTTGGTGCGGGCGTGACGGGAACGCCTTGTTTGGCAAACGTTGCCACGGCGCGCGGCATATGTCGCGCAGATGTAATCAGAATGATGCTGTCAAAGTCTAGTTCAGCTTGCAACTGCTTGATTTCTAACGCTTCCCCGTGTGTGTCCTGAACTGGATCACCGCGCACGATGGCATCCTCTGGGACGCCCATCCACTGCAAGACCTGCGTAGTAGCTTCGAGTTCATTTGGTCGCCCAGAGACAATAATCCGTTCTCCTTTGCCTGCCTGATAGAGCAACGCCGCATAGACATAGCGGTTCGTGTGGCTATTGACCTGCACATGAGGATTAGGCCAGAGTGCTAGGTCTGCGCCGCCACCTAATGGCAAGATCACATCGGCAGCAGGGATCGTTTCGATTGGCTGCGGAAAATACTGCCATTCTAGGAACTTCGCCAAATTCCCATTCAACTGGGGATGCCCACCGACATACATGATCAGCACTGCCACAATCGCAAAGCGCCGCGGCCATTTCTGCTTACGATTGGCAATTGCGGTTGCAACAAGGAACAGTAGTGTCAGCGCATAGGGCGTGATGATCCACTCGAAGAGTTTTTGCATTGACAGTTGACAGTTGACAGTTGACAGTTGACAGTTGACAGTTGACAGTTGACAGTTGAGCTTACTTCAACTTTTAAGTACTTGTGCTGAGTGCCTGCGAAGTATCAACTCGCACTCCGGCCACGTCTTCCAGATACAGCCAGCCATTTCGCAGCGGGATCTCTTGCTCCACAATGTCTTCTTTCATCTTAAGGAAGAAGCTGAGCTCTGAGGGTTCGTTGACTTCCGCTTTGGCAGCAAAGGCGGCGTTGCGGCTCATGCCTAGTTTAGAGCTGGCTTGCGAGCCAATCATCACGTTCTTCTGGTACGGTGCAATGGCGTCTAGCATCAGTTGGCTTTCCGTGAACCCCGTCCGCGCACATTTGATGTTGAGGACATCGAATGTATCCAGCGCCAGTTCGCGGTGCACGTCGCGAATGGAGAAGCAAGAATCATCACCAATGATGGGCAAATGTTGTCCGTTTTGAAGTGCTGAGCGTTGCAGCACTAGCTCAATAGGCATCGGCTCTTCACAGTACAACAAGCCGAGTTCACGCAGTGTGTTCAGCCGTTCGGCTGCATTCTGCGGTGTCATGGTTTCGTTAGCATCGGCGTACAGTTCAAGATCCGGCGCAATTTGCTTCAGCAGTTTGATGCGTTCGACATCAGCCTCCCAGTCGCGTCCTACTTTGACTTTTAATACCCGTACGCCTTTGTCGTAGACCATCTGCGCATCTTCGAGCACTTCGTCATGTGAGCCAATGCCAAGAATGTAACTCACTTTGACACGTTCGCGCGTAGCACCAAGATGTTCAGCCAATGTAACACCTTTGGATTGCGCCAGCGCGTCATGCAGTGCCATATCAAATGCGCCTTTAGCCGTCTGGTTGTTTTTGATGGCTTGCAAGTCACTAAATAACGCAGTTGGGTCAGCGATCTCATCTTTCACACGTGGTAAAAGCTCTTGCTCAATCACAGTACAAATGCTGGTTACTGTTTCGCCATAAATTGTCGGTCGCGGTAGTGCTTCGGCCTGCCCAATCGCCCCATCGCTCAACTCAACCTCCACCAATACATGGTGCGCAGCTGGCATAAAACCATGCTTCCCCCAGCGGAGGGGTTTGTACATTGGGAGTTTGAAGGGGGTGGTGCGGATGGAAGTGATTGTGGGCATAAGGAATTCGTAAGGTGTAATGCGTAAGGAGGCGGCTTAATCAAATAGGCAAGGTGTAATGTGTAAAGGTACTTTTTATTTTCAGAAGGTTGCTGCGCAAGACGACCTTACGCATTACACCTTACACGTTATTCAGCAGGTTCTATCGTAAATCGCAGCGGATATTGCGCTTGCCTTGCTAACGCGTGCGCTTGCCCTACTTTATATTTGGCTGTCTCTAAGGGTAGCGTTGCCACTTTTGCTTCGCCATTGTTGTGCGCCATGAGCATCACTGTCAGTGCGTCTGGCATGGCGAGGTTAAAGACTTGTTGCAGTACGGCAATCACGAACTCCATCGAGGTGACATCATCGTTGTGGACAAAAATGTCGTAGGGTGGATCGAGTTCGGTTTCGGTGGCAACCACCCATTCCACATCTAATTGCGGCGCGGCGGTTTCAAGGCATGGCATTTGCATACTTAGATTTTACTGGACGACAAGGATATTCGTCCGGTTATTTGGCTCACTAAATATGCGCCAAATGGCTATCTATAAAATCTTGGAGCAATGCTTTAGACTAGCAATGTTGCTTTTATATGATTAAATAATTTATGTGCGAATCTGTGCGGATTTGTGCGAAAAAGGTAAAATCAGAGCTGCTTTGTGCAAACTGCTAGCATTCCTCAGCCTCAGTTGAGGCTAAAATTGCGTCCGCTGGGAAGCGTGATGTCAGAAAAGTTGTCGTATTCTTGAATACCTTACTCATTCTAATCCTAATCGGCTTTATTGTTGCCATCTTAGCCGTTTCAATTCATAAGACTTTCAAGGCCGCTGCGCCTTACGTGTTAGCCCTCTACCCGCTTGGGTTAACCGTTTTCTTTTTTAGTCAGTTGAGTGCCGTCCATGACCATGGATTGCATTTCAGCACCAGTTGGGTCCCATCCCTTGGAATCAACTTTGACTTTGCCTTAGATGGCCTAAGTCTACTGATGGCACTGCTCGTCAGCGGCATTGGCACCTTCGTTGTCATCTATGCTGGCGGCTACCTGCACGGCGACTCCAACCTTGGTAAGTTTTATCTGTATTTGATGTTATTCATGTCAGCGATGCTGGGCGTCGTGTTGGCAGATAACATTATCTTGCTGTTTATCTTCTGGGAGCTAACGTCAATCAGCTCTTTTTTCCTGATTGGTTACAAGCACAAGTACGAAGACTCGCGCGACTCGGCACTCCAGGCGCTCCTCATTACAGGGGCCGGTGGTCTGGCGTTGCTGGCTGGTCTAATCTTGCTAGCCCAAATTGCAGGCACAACACAACTCTCTGCTCTGATTGATCAAGCTGACATCATTCAAAGTCACGCGCTGTATCCAGTAATGCTAATGTTGGTCTTGGCTGGTGCGTTTACTAAGAGTGCTCAATTCCCATTCCACTTCTGGCTGCCGGGCGCAATGGCTGCACCAACGCCAGTCTCTGCCTACTTGCATTCCGCAACGATGGTGAAAGCGGGGATCTATCTACTAGCACGCTTGCACCCTGCTCTCAGCGGCACACCACTTTGGATTGGCGTGGTCACCACAGTTGGGGCCTTTACCATGCTCATGGGCGGCTATCTCTCATGGCAAAAGTTTGACCTGAAAAAGATCTTGGCCTATTCAACGATCTCAGCCTTGGGGACGTTGACCATGCTATTGGGCATTGGCTCTGAGTTAGCCGTGAAAACTGCGCTCACTTTCTTGCTAGGACATTCTTTATATAAGGGTGCGCTATTTATGCTGGCGGGCGGCATTGACCACGAAACCGGCACCCGCGACGTACGCATTCTTGGCGGGTTACGTAAATCAATGCCGATTACGTTTGTGGCAACCGTACTAGCAATTCTTTCGATGAGCGGTATCCCGCCATTGTTTGGGTTTGTTGCCAAAGAACTTATTTACGAAACCACGCTAGATATGTATAGCAATGCGTGGCTCACCACCGCTGTTGCCGTTCTTGCAAATATCGGCATGGGCGCAGCCGGTTGGATTATCATCATCAAAGTCTTCTTTGGTCCTGAAGGAGACACACCCAAACACGCACACGAAACGCCTTGGACGTTGTGGGCTGGTCCGGTAACGCTAGCCGCACTAAGCCTTATCTTTGGGATTTTTCCAAACCTATTTGGCACCACGCTCTTGCCAGATGCCTATCACGTTTTCTTTCCAGAAAGTACCAAGAAGATCTACCTCGCTTTATGGCACGGTTTCAAACCACCGCTGTATTTGAGCATTGTCACAGTGCTTGGGGCCATTGGGTTGTATCTGGTCCATGAACGCTTGCTCCCTCTTGCTGAACGCATCGATCGCATTTCAGCAGTTGGCCCGCAAATGTTGTACAAGCGCGGCATTAAAGCCTTGCCAGTGCGTGCGGGAGAACTCTCACACATTATTCAAAACGGGAAGCTACGCAATTATTTACTGTGGACCACGCTCTCGGCCTTCATCTTCTTTGGCTTGGGGATTTGGTATAGCGACGTACCGTTGAATATTTTCCACGCTGGCAACTTTACCCCGCGTTACTACGAGATTGGTCTCTCCATCATGTTGATGATTGCGGCCATTGGCGCAGCTGCTAGTTCTTCACGGATGGTATCGATTGCGTTCCTCGGGATCGTAGGGTATGTCATCGCGGTGTTCTATATTCTGTTTGGTGCCCCAGACTTGGCAATGACGCAGTTTTCAATTGAAACCTTGTCCGTCATCTTGCTTGTGCTTGCAATTTATAAGCTGCCACGCTTTGCTGGGGTTTCTACACGTTTAGAACATCGTAGAGATGCGATTGTGGCGGGCGCACTTGGTGCCTTAGTCACCCTGATGATTATGGCGGCCACCGCCTTCCCACTCGAATCGCGACTGACGCCTTTCTTCTCAGAAAACACCTACTTGCTCGCTAAGGGCGAAAACGTTGTTAACGTCATTCTGGTTGACTTCCGCGGCATGGATACGATGGGAGAAGTTGTCGTATTGGTAATCGCTGCGCTTGGCGCTTATGCACTAACAAAACTTGTGCCACAGAAGGAGGCGGAAGAGTAAGTTAGTGAATTAGTTGGATAGTGGGCTAGTTTGTTAGTGATCTTGGGTTACCCTAGGCTCAAAACTAATCAACTAGCAACCCAACCAACCAGCAAACTAACAACCCAACCAACCAGCAAACAAAATGGCTATGTTCTCTCTTCTTTTCCGGACAGCAACCCGCTTCCTGTTTCCTTTGATGATCGTATTCAGCATTTTTGTGCTGTTTCGTGGTCACAATGCACCCGGTGGCGGTTTTATTGGTGGTCTTGTTGGGGCTGCTGGCTTTGCGCTTTACATCATTGCCAAAGGCACAGAACAAGCCCGGGCCGCCATGCGCATGAGCCGTCGGCTCTACATGGCCATTGGCCTGTCGCTAATGCTTGGCAGCGGTCTCATTAGCTTGTTCATGGGGCAGTCTTTCCTGACGACCCAATGGTTTAGCATCCAAATCCCCGTGCTGGGCAAACTCGGCACACCAGGGATATTCGACACCGGCGTTTATCTAGCCGTAATCGGGGTTACGCTCATTATCCTCATCTCATTAGCTGAGGACTAACAGTTGAATCCACGAATAGCACTAATAATCACCAATAGGAATTCGTGAATATTAGTGTCATTCGTGGATAAATAAAATGGACATAGTCTTAGCAATTACTATCGGCGTGTTGGTCGCGGCTGGCATTTATATGCTGCAGC
>JAHDBS010000149.1 GCA_020630225.1 Anaerolineales bacterium
AACATCTTCAATAATTTCATCACGGACGCGACGGAAGACGGCCATAACTTCCGCGTCGGAGCCCGTTGCATCCGCAGGGTCTTCGAAACCGATGTGAATTTGCGTACCACAGCCCCCCGTCCAAACAGGACAGTTCTCTTGGGCAGAGCCGCATACGGTAATGACATAGTCAAAATAGCGGTCTGCGAACAGATCAGTTGACTGCGATTGGTGAGTGGAAATATCAATATCAAGTTCAGCAACAGCGGCAATCGCTTTAGGATGCACATAGCCACTTGGTTTAGTACCAGCAGATACAGCCTCATACGCGTCGCCTAACTTCGCATTGATCAGCGCTTCAGCCATTTGGCTACGGCAGGAATTCCCAGTACAAAGGATGATGACAGATTTCTTTTCAGTGTTCATACCCTAAGCATAATCGATGCAGTTTAAGCAAATTTGAGACAACAAAGAACGTCTGACAATTGTTGCCACAAATCCCCCTGCTTTCCGACAATACCGCTTGCTAACCGCAGTATGCGCAGCTAAGACACAGCCGCTAATATCCACTCAAAACTTGGCAAGGTAACAAGACAAGTTAGGTAATAAAAAACAGGCCTCTCAATTGAGAAGCCTGTTTTCGTTTGACTACCCCGAAAACTCGGGATGATCGATATTTCAATATTCAGAACTAACTACAGTTCTTATGCAAGCATGTCTCTCCGCTTGATGACCGCAGTTGCCACATTTGCAATGAGCAAGGCCAACACAGTGAAATACACAACCATTGCCGCTGGCGAATTCCCATAGTGCCCCGTTGTCGGGATCTGGTTTGGAATTAGCTGTGCAGTCGCTGTATTTGAGCGCGTTGCACCATTCACATTGCTCGCAATAACGTCAGCAACGTTGTCGATGCGGTCTGGTGCTTGGGCATTGTTATTGACGCGCACTGTCACTGTCACCGTCACTGTTTGGTTAGCAGCCAAGTCACCAAGTTCAGCGCGCACGGTGCGGGTAGACGCATCAAAGGTGACTGACCCTTGTGACGCAACCGCATTGACATAGTCCAAGCGGAAGTCGAGCACATCAGTCGCGACAGCTTGGGTCATCACCGCGTTATTTGGATTACGCACATTGATGGTGTAGTTGATGATGTCACCTACAGATGCAATCGCGCGGTCACCGCTTTTGGTTACTGCAGGCACGACCAAACTTGATGTTGCTACACCAGCAGCTGGTGTTGGCGTTGCCGGCACTGGCGTTGGATTTGCTTGTTGTTGCCGTGCAGCAACGGCTTGTTCAATTGCCGCGAGCACGTTACCTGACGCCATCCCGGCATCAATCGTTGGATCAAATTCCCCTGCTTCCAAGTTCACAATGTCAGAGCGCCCTGTTGTGCGGTCAGCATCGCTATCTTTGGCAGAGTCTAAGCCTTCGTGATGCAAGGTAAAGCCATGTCCAGCTGGTGGCACAAACTCTACAATGTAGTCACCAGGGCGTAAGCCACGGAATTCATAGTACCCTTCATTGTTTGTCACGGTTGTGCCCAAGACTTGACCAGTCGGGTCTAGCAAGCGCACTGTTACATTTTCAATCGGGTTTTCGTCCGCGTCTTGAATACCATCAGCATCAGTATCAAACCAGACATAGTCACCGAGACCAGCTGGCTTGTAGATCCCAAAGTCCCAAGTCATATCACTTTCACCAGCATCAAGTGTGGTGCGAATGGTACGCCCAGTGTTTGGATCGCCATCGCTATCAGCGGCATCGTCTGAGCCACTATTTTGGATCGTTGGCGTGTAACCAGTTGGCAATGTACTGGTATCAAACTCGATGTAGTACGTGCCTGGAGTCAGGTCAGTAAAGATGTACTTCCCATTGGAGTCTGTAGTCGTAGTGCCAACTAAGTTGTCATTTTCGTCGTACAGCTTGACGGTTACACCTTCAACACCAGGTTCACCTACTGTTTGCAAGCCGTCATAGTTGTTGTCATACCAAACGGTGTCACCAATTTCAGCCAGTTCAACAATTGAAATGGTTGCTGGATCATGGTCGTCTTCATCACCGCCGTTTTTGCCGTCTTCGGTAACGCTGTCATCAACGAGATCATCGTCTTCGCCGTCAGTGTTTTGGTTTTCATCATCAGGTGTACTGTCGATGTCTACTGGCGGATCATTGTCTGGATCATCGTCATCATCTGCATCACTAATTTCAGCGTAGTTGGTGAGATCACCGCTCGCAGTCGCAGAGATTGTCATAGTGACCTCAACTGTGACGCTATCGCCAGCAGCCAAAGTGTCGATTGTGAACTTGCCACTACCATCGTCCGTAACAGCAACATCATTGTCTTCAGCGGTCTTGGTAACGCTGGTCGCGTTCAAGCTCTTGAAGGTCAACCCTGCTGGTGGGTGTTCCGTCACTTCAATGCGATAAGCATCTAGCTGCCCTTGGTTGATCACTTCAATGGTAAAGACGACATCCCCACCCTTCTTGATGGTTTGGCCTTCTTTGACTTTCTTCAACAGCGCCAAGTCAAATGAGGGTTGCTTGAGGCTGATTACTTCCGGATCATGGTCATCTTCATCGCCACCGTCTTTACCATCTTGGTTTGTGGCGTCGTCAACATAGGTGCCGTCTTCTTCACCATCAGTGTTTTGATTTTCGCCGTCTGGCGTGCTGTCAACATCCACTGGTGGATCATTGTCTGGATCTTCATCGTCATCTGCCGCGCTAATTTCAGCCCAGTTGGTGATGGTCAAGGCATCAACGTCTTCATCAATGGTGAAGGTCACTTCAACTGTGACGTCATCACCAGCAGCCAAGGTGTCAAGGACAAATTCAAGGTCACCGTCTGTATTGACACCATTGTCAGTCACCACCACATCGTTATCATCCGTAGTGGCTGTCACATCTTCAACGTTGCTTGACTTGTAGGTCAGCTCAGCTGGAATGTAATCGATTACGGTGACGCTATATGCGTCTTGCGTCCCTTGATTTTCAATAGTGATGCTGAATGTCACATCATCACCAGGAGCAAAGGTGCCAGTTGAAACAGTTTGTTTCTTCAGCGCAAGGTCAAAGACTTGGCCAATTGGAATGGTTTCTGGGTCGTGATCATCTTCGTCACCTCCGTTTTTGCCATCACCATCAAGCGCATTGTCTTCCCAAGTGCCGTCTTCTTCACCGTCGGTGTTTTGGTTTTCATCGTCTGGCGTGCTGTCAATATCGACTGGAGGATCGTTAGTTGGATCATCGTCGTCATCTGCACTGCTAATTTCAGCCCAGTTGGTCAAGCTTGTCCCTTGGAAGTCCGCCGCAATGGTGAACGTCAAGTCATAGGTCTTCGTTTGCCCAGCAAGCAATTCTTCAATGGTGACCACACCAGTGTCACTATCAATGCTAAGGTCTGCAAATGGTGCTTCGAACAATGACAGAGTTAGCCCTTCTGGGATGTAGTCCGTCACTTCAACGTTGTATGCATCCACAGTGCCTTGGTTGACAACCGTAATGGTGTAGGTCACAGAGTCACCCGGTTCATATGGGCTTTCATCGACCAGTTCCTTCTTGAGCGCCAAGTCAAAGTTGCGCACAAAACCAAAGTCAACCGTCAAGTTTTCGTTTTCATCTGGCGTGTTTGGATCGTTATCTGGATCTTCGCCAGTTGGTTCGCCATCGCCAAGCGTGACCGTCCCAGACCAAACGTCTTCGCCAACGGTTTCAGGGTCAATCCCATTGTCGTTGTTGTCCGTATCGGTTTGGTCATCCCCCGTAGATGATTTATAGCCAGCTAACGGGCCGTCATCGCCATTGTCATCCCATTCAATTGCTGGAATGCTGACTAAGTAATCGCCAGCAAGCAAGTCTTCAAAGAGATAGTATCCATCAGCGTCGGTGGTATCCATCGCGAGCATGTCGTCATCATCAACGTCACCATCGCTGTCAATATCGTCTGGTTGCCCATCGCCATCGTCATCTTGCCAGAGTTCGACCCAAATGCCTTCTAGCAATGGTTCGCCCGCGTCAATCAGACCATTGTTGTTTTCGTCTTCCCAGACTTGGTTCCCCAAGCTATACACAGGGACAAAGCCAAAGTCGATGGTCAAGTTTTCGTTAGTATCGAGCGTGACCGCATCGTTGTCTGGATCTTCACCAGTTGGTTCACCGTCACCTAAGGTCACCGTATCTGACCAAACAGTTTCACCAACGGTTGCTGGATCGGTCCCGTTGTCATTATTGTCAGCTTCACTTTGGGTGTCGCCAGTTGAAGAGCGCATGCCAGCCAGTGGCCCCGGCGTGCCATTGTCATCCCATTCAATGGCTGGAATTGACACGAGGTAATCGCCAGCAAGCAAGTTATCAAACAAGTAGAGACCATCCGCATCGGTAGTGTCCATCGCGAGCATGTCATCATCGTCTACGGTGCCATCGCTATTGATGTCATCTGGCTGACCGTCTTGGTCAGCGTCTTGCCACAATTCAACCCAAATGCCTTCCAACAATGGTTCATCAGCGTCAATCAGGCCGTTGTCATTGTCATCCTGCCAGACTTGGTTCCCAATGCTATAGATTGGCACAAACCCAAAGTCGATGGTCAAGTTTTCATTGGCATCCGGCGTAACGCCGTCGTTGTCAGGATTTTCTGAGGTTGGTTCGCCGTCACCCAACACAATTGGACCAGACAACACTTCGTCGCCAATGTTTGCTGGGTCAATCCCGTTATCGTTGTTATCGGTGTCGGTTTGGTCATCACCAGTTGATGAGCGCATGCCAGCCAATGGACCTGGCGTCCCGTTGTCATCCCATTCAATAGCTGGAATTGAAACTAGATATGTTCCAGCATCCAAGTTATCGAACAAGTAGAACCCGTCCGCGTCAGTAGTATCCATCGCGAGCATGTCGTCATCATCGACGTCACCATCGCTATCAATATCATCTGGTTGGCCGTCTGCATCGGCGTCTTGCCACAATTCAACCCAAATGTTTTCCAACAATGGTTCACCAGCGTCAATTAGGCCGTTGTCATTGTCGTCTTGCCAAACTTGGTTCCCAATGCTGTAAACCGGCGCTGGGGTTGGCGTTGGAGTGCCTGGTTCAGGCGTATTGGTTGGCGTCGCCGTTGCTGTTGCAGGTGTTGCAGTTGCTGGTGGCTCAGGAGTGTTGGTTGGCGTCGGTGTATTTGAATCTGGTACAGGCGTGTTGGTCGGCGTTGGGACAGGTGTGTCCGTTGGCGTTGGCACTGGTGTATTTGTTGGTGGAATATCGCTAAATCCGAAGTCCAACGTGTGATTATTTTGACCAGGCGCCCCGGTGCTAAATGTAATCACAGCATAGGTGCCGTCTGACCTGCCATCGTTATCACGAATGTCGCCGTTTGTAGTGGCATCATTGTCGGCCACTGTTACGCTCAAATCTGAGGTTGCGTCTACGGCAGCATCGTCTTCATCGATGCGGAGTTGGAAATCAGCCGTGTTATATGTCAACTCAGCGATGTTATACACCCCACCCGTTGATGGACTGGTCGGTGCCGCACCGCTTGAAAATACAAAATAACCGTTAGCGTCTGTCGTTGCAGTGCCAATCACCGCACCTACAGCGTTCAACAATTCAACGCGTGCGCCAGCAATTGCCGCTTCATTCGGATCTTGTACACCATCGCGGTCAGTATCGACCCAAACATAGTTCCCAACTTCAATTGGTGCTGGTGCACAGATCAGTTCAAGGTCAGTAATCCCCCCTGCTTTCCCAAACGTGGTTGGGTCATCATTCGGAGAGAAATAAAGTTCAAATTTATGGTCGGAGGAACCATCGCTGTTGTCAAACCATGCGACACCACCCGAGTCAATGCCAATTGGATCAAACACAGAGGCAACTACTTCACCAGACCCTGGCAATAGGGTCAAACCGCCCAAGGCAGTTTCATAGTGGTTGACCAATGGTGCATCACCAATTGCGGTGTAACCCAGCCAGTCTGAGTAGTAAAACTCACCTGACCCAGCAGTGGTGGCTGGAGGCAAGCCTGCTGGAGGCCCTTCACCCGTGTCAGCACCTGCGGTGGTGACACCGCCACAGCTACCATTACTTTCAAGATCCCAACCGCCTGCACCATTTGGGCATGCGCGCAGAATATCACCACCAGAGTGAGTTTCATATAAGGATGTTGATGTTCCTGAAATATCATATTGACCGTTACCACCAGAGAAGCCGGTGCGATCCATGATGCCCAAAATCAAGGAACCGTCATCATCGAATTGAATATCGGTGAGCAATGCTTCTGGGTCTTCAGCAGCAAAAGTAGAGTCCCATGCACGCCATTCAGCATCTACAGTCCACAAAACGACAGCCCGTGGGTAATCAAGCCCAAAGGTAAACACGGTTTCAAACGTCGTGCCGTTATAGCGCATGACATACGCTTCGAGATCAGTCACAAGCTGGGAAGTGTAAGCAGTACAGACCACACCAACGTACAGTTCGCCGTCGTGGGTTTCAATTGCCCAAGCTTGATATTCATCATTTGAACAAGCACCATCCGGATTAGGGATCGCTTTTGGCCAGCCAGTTACCAAAGTTTTGGTCGCAATATCAATTGCCAACAATTCGTTGTCGTCAGCATTCATGACATACAGCGTGGTTTGGTCTTCAGACATATCCACGTCACCAAGGCCAGATTGACCGACCATCTCATGCGCTGTTACATCCCAGCTGGGGGTGTCTACGTTGACCGGAATAAAGTCATTACCAGCCGTAGTGGTACGCGGATCGGTACCAACATCAACCCCAGGCAATGTGTTGACATCTAGCCATTGCGTTGCAGAGCCATCATCTGGATCAATTGCATAAATCCCGCCAATGCCGAGTTCACCAAAGCCCATATGACGACGCATCATTGCGCCAGCAAATACAGTTTCGGTTGTTCGTTGATAAGCAACACCCCACAATGCACCAACGTCTTGGGCTTCGGTGTGCCACAAGACTGGTGATGGGCCAGTGTTACCTTCAGCAGAATAAGGAAAGCCAACAAAAGCATCCATGGTCGCTGCTGTGCCTTCATCACCGGTGTTAGCAAGGCCGTCTGGGCCAAGCGGATCACCATTGACGTGACAAGCCGTGACAACATTAGGTTCGTCACTGTCACAGTATTGCGCAGGGTTGTGGAAACCAGCGTTGACAGTGCCACCGCCATCAGCCACGGTTTGCACCGCTGTTCCACCAGCAACAGCCGATTCTAGGAAGTCCAAGCTACCATCAGCTGGCTTAGTAAATTCAACGCGATATGGGCCAGTGGTTAATCCATCGCCAGCGTCAGAAGTACACGCAGCGGTGTCAATGCTGTACGCCCCACTGCTGTCTGTTGTCGTTGAACAAAAGTCGCCGTCAGAGTCGTAGACGGTGACATCCATTCCTTCAATACCGGGTTCTGTGTTGCCAACACTTTGTTGGCTATCTAGATTGAAATCCCGAAAGACGGTCCCTGAGATCACACCGGCAGCGTGTGCAGAGAATGTTGGAGCAATGAAAAATAACGCCACAGCAAGTAGCAAAGTTTTCAATGTAGTGCGTCGTTGTTGCATGGTAAGTTCCTGTATCAGACGTAGTAGTGCTTTTTAGCTAGTTCAGCATACGTTGACAGACACTTTGTCTAGATTTAGGAATCGTTGAGGGATGGACTGAAAATTAAGGAAGTTTATGCAGAGGTTGATTAAGTTAGGATTCTACGAAAAAC
Source organism: Anaerolineales bacterium (assembly GCA_020630225.1). Taxonomy (GTDB): domain Bacteria; phylum Chloroflexota; class Anaerolineae; order Anaerolineales; family UBA6668; genus JAHDIM01. Next base: position 7,700 of record JAHDBS010000149.1, read on the forward strand.
AGCAGTACATTCTGAAGCTTTCTTTACTAAAACACTAAACCTGAAACCAAAACAAATTCTCTATTCCTGCGTTCAGCAACTTGCAAAGACAATATTAACGGCGCGAATACAAATACGATTCAAGACCATAATGCTATGCCTGTAATCTGTTAGATCAGCTTAAATCAAAAGCGCTGGCCTATTTAGCCAGCGCTTTTCTAACTTGCTAGAGCTGTAGCTCTGCTTATCCTTTCTCTGCAAATTTACGCCGAATGATGGCTGCACTCACCGCATTTGCGACGATGAGCGCTACGGCAATCACCCAAACGAGCGTTACTAGCGGATCACTACCAAACTCACCCGTAGTCGGGATTTGGTCTGGAATAACCTGAGCTGAGGCAACAACTGAACGCGCACTCCCAGTCACATTGGTTGCTGTTGCTTCAGCATAGTTATCAATGCGGTCTGGGGCCTGCGCATTGCTATTGACCCGCGCTGTCAACGTAATCGTGACCGTTTGATTTGCTGCCAAATCGCCTAACTCGGCACGTACGGTACGTGTTACCGCATCGTATGTGACCGAACCTTGTGTGGTTACGGCACTGACATAATCCAACCGTCGATCCAACACATCGGTTGCAGCGGCGCCGGTCATCGTGGCGTCATTCGGATTACGAACATTGATGGTGTAGTTGATGATGTCGCCGACTGAAACAATCGCGCGGTCACCTGTTTTCGTCACCTCTGGCACGCGCAAGCTAGAGGCCAACGCTGGCAATGCAGTTGGCACGGGCGTTGGCGTTGGCACTTGCGCAGCAACCGCTTCTTCAATTGCCGCCAGTACGCTCCCCGAAGCCATGCCTGCGTCAATCGTTGGATCAAATTCACCGGCTTCTAAATTGACTAGCTCAGAGCGCCCCGTTGCGCGGTCTGCGTCACTATCTTTGGCACCGTCTAAACCAGCATGATGCAAGGTAAAGCCATGCCCTGTAGGCGGTACAAATTCCACAATGTAGTCGCCTGGACGCAGCCCTCGGAATTCATAATAACCGTCTGTATTCGTTGTGGTTGTGCCCAATACTTGACCAGTAGGATCAAGCAAGCGAACCGTCACATCTGCAATTGGGCTTTCTTCAGGATCTTGAACACCATCTGCATCGGTGTCAAACCAAACGTAATCGCCCAATCCCGCTGGCTGGTAGATGCCAAAGTCCCACGTCATGTCGCTTTCACCAGCATCGAGCGTCGTTCGTACCGTACGTCCAGTGGCTGGGTCGCCATCACTATCTAACGCATCGTCTGAGCCACTGTCACGCAAGGTTGGCGTATACCCACTTGGCAACGTTGAGATGTCAAACTCTATGTAGTACGTGCCTGGCGTTAGGTCAGTAAAGATGTACTTGCCGTTCGCATCGGTAGTAGTCGTGCCAACGAGGTTGTCATTTTCATCATAGAGCTTGACCGTGACACCTTGGACACCCGGCTCACCTGGCGACTGCAACCCGTCGTAGTTATTGTCATACCAAACAGTGTCGCCAATTTCGGCCAGCTCAACAATGGTGATGGTCGCCGGATCATGATCATCTTCATCACCACCGTTCTTGCCATCTTCGGTGACACTGTCGTCAACTAAGTCCTCATCTTCACCATCAGTATTTTGATTGTCATCATCAGGCGTACTGTCAATATCAACTGGTGGATCGTTGTCAGGATCTTCGTCGTCATCTGCGGCGCTAATTTCAGCATAGTTAGTCAAACTACCCGTTGCTGTTTGAGAAATTGTCATTGTGACTTCAACAGTGACACTGTCATCAACAGCCAAAGTGTCAATTGTGAACGCGCCACTGCCGTTGTCTGTAACGGTCACTGCGTTGCCCTCTGTCGTTTGAGTAACAAGACTGGCATTTAGACTTTTGAACGTCAACCCAGCTGGTGGATGTTCGGTCACAGCAATGCGAT
>JAHDBS010000150.1 GCA_020630225.1 Anaerolineales bacterium
AACCCTTTTGCTTCCAATGGAGGTCCTCCTATGACTGAAAACAGTCAATCAAGAATTTTTGAGTAGGCAGGGTGCAGGTAGCCACGTGGGTGCGTGACTGTGTGCAGTTGGCTACATTTTGTTTTGAATTTTGGTGCAGATTTTTTGCGAGAGTGAAGGAATTCGACCGAACGCATGTATACAATCAATGTTGTTGACCAGACTACATTGACAATTTTGAAACTAGATCCCGACTAATATTAGTCAACCCACAAGAACACTTGTTTCAAGAGACGCAGAAAGCAAAACAGGCGTTTCGCCAATTTCACTCGCGAAACGCCGTTTTGCTATTACGTTTAGATGTATTACTTTGTAATGAGACTATATCAGAATCTGATTCTAGTGTCAATTTTCTGCAAAATTAGAACTAATTTCTAACCTTATTACTCACTTTCGGGTAGCGTGAAGCCAATAATATTGGCGCCAGCGTCTACATAGTGAATTTCACCGGTAACCGCAGATGCTAAGTGGGAGCATAAGTAAACTGCTGAATTGCCGACTTCGTCTTGCGTCATGTTGCGTTTCAACGGTGCAATTTTGGCAAATTCAGTGTACATACTCTTGAATCCACTTACGCCAGAGGCAGCGAGTGTTTTGATCGCGCCAGCGGAAATAGCGTTTACGCGAATGCCGTCTGGACCAAGGTCAGACGCGAGGTAGCGTACTGATGCTTCCAGCGCAGCTTTTGCCACACCCATTACGTTGTAAGCCGGAACAGATTTTGCAGCACCATAGTAGCTCAGTGTCAGCGCGCTAGCACCTTCATTGAAATATGGCAGTGCTGCACGCATGAGGGCGGTGAAAGAGAATGCGCTAATATCAAGCGCCATTTTGAACCCTTCACGACTTGTGTCTACAAAGCGACCCATGAGGTCGTCACGATCAGCATATCCAATGGAGTGAACAAGGATATCGATTTTTCCAAGCTGTTCACCAACCTTTGCAAAGACGGCTTCAATTTGGGCATCGTCGCTAACATCACAAAGTTCCACGAAATCAGCATCGACTTGTTCTGCTAGTGGGCGGACGCGGCGTTCGAGTTGCGGTAAGCCGTAGCTCAACGCAATTTTGGCACCTTCCCGGTGCATTGCTTGGGCAATCCCCCATGCAATGGAGCGCTTGTTCGCAACGCCAAAAATAAGTGCTGTTTTTCCTTCTAATAAGCCCATCGATCAATCATTCCTTTCGAATTCATAGTTTTGTTTTAATTTGAAATTCCACGGCAACGATTTCCACGGATCTGGCACGTTAGGAATTCCAATGCGTGCTTGGCGCAAGATGGCAGCATCTGGCACAGCAGGGGCATCTTCTACAAACAACACCGAATTTGTCTGACAGATGTCATATCCGTACCAATCTTTTGAAATTGCTAATGCTTGAGCTAATTTTGCAGGTCCGTTGGTGAGTTCTTTATCTGGGCGTTTGCGGCGCAGTCGCATCAATGGCAGGCCGGCTTCGGGGAAAATGCCACGTAGCAATACGCCACTAGGAAAGTCTTTTTGTTCAGTGACAATATTTAGCATCCAGTGCATTCCGTACGTGAAGTACACATAAATGGTGCCTGGCACATCATAGAGGCCGATCGTTCGTGCTGTGCGCCCGGCTTTTGCGTGGCAGGCTAAATCGACTTCTCCAATGTAAGCTTCTGTTTCAGAAATGATTCCACTAAGGAGAGCGCCGTCTGGTTCTTGCTTAACAAGACGTTTACCAATGAGTGCACGCGCAACAGTTAGCGTGGGTTGCGCAAAGAAACTACGCGGGAGTTGCATTCAACAATGCTGCAAAACGCGGGTCTTTTTCGAGGGTGAGTTGTAGCCCGTGGTGTAAGGGCACCTTTGGTGAATAATTTAGCAAATCCTGCGCGCGGTCTAGGTCTGCTTGCATGCGTTGCACACCGCTATTGCTCTTATTGTTGAAAATGATGTTAGAGCCACTACTTGTTGCGCCAATGACAAGCTGAGCTAATTCGGCAATAGAGTGCTCTTCGCCGCTACCCACGTTGATCACCAAGCGATTGATACTTGGCGCTTCACCAGCTGAGACTAATGCATCTACGACATCAGACACATACACAAAGTCGCGCGTTTGGTCTCCAGCTCCGCTTAAAACAAGCGATCCTCCTCGTAGGGCAGACTTCATGAAGCGCGCAACAACAGGGGCGTGTGAAGCAGGCAAAGGTTGCCCTGGGCCATATGCGTTGAAAATACGCAACGCAACAGTTTCAATTCCCCATAACGTTCCAATTGTGCGCAGATAAGTTTCAGCTGACAGCTTGCTCACGGCATAAGGTGACAACGGATTTGGCTCCATGCCCTCATGCAATGGAACGCCCGGCTGTAACCCATAGACCGAGCCAGATGATGCCAGTACGACACGCTTGACGCCTACATCGCGAATTGCTTCTAGCAATGAGACTGTGCCACCAGCATTTACTGTGTTGTAGTCGCTCGGATAGAGAATAGATTCGGGGACTGAGACGCGAGCTGCTAGATGGTAGACACAGTCAATATCTTGTAAGAGGGTCCACAGCTTGGGTCGATTTAATACATCGCCACGGTAAAACAAAACATCAGGGTGTAAGCCGCTGGAGTCGCCAGACGATAGGTCGTCTACAACGCGCACCTCATGCCCTAAGTTAACTAATTGATTAGCAAGTGCGGTTCCTAAAAAGCCCGCACCGCCGGTGATCAAATAATTCAAAATGTTTGTGAAACCTCTTTTCTTCTACTAAACAAGCTCCCTATTATATGAAGGAGTGTTGCGCAGAAAGGGAAGCGTGGGTAAAGAGGCACCTAACCATCTTGTTGCTTGCTGCTTGTCCAAGATTGTTTTGTCCAGATTTTCGGAATGTAAAGCTTTTGTATAGCATCGCAAAGCCGTATACTTTCAAGTAAGGTATTTATGCATGATTATAGACACGCACTGTCACTTAAATTTTGACCGTTTCGACGAAGATCGCGACGCTATTATGACGCGAGCAACTGACAATAACGTGCGTGTAATAGTCATTCCCGCCATCGATGAAATCACTAGTCATGAAGCGATTTCTCTGGCTGAAAAGCACGCAGGCGTGTTTGCCTGCGTGGGCTACCACCCTAACTATGTGATACAATTCACAAACGAAACGCGAGAAAAAATTCACGCGATTTCAGCACATTCAAAAGTTGTTGCAATTGGTGAAATCGGGCTGGATTATTACTGGGATACCGTCCCGCGTGACCAACAAAAACGTGCATTTGAGGCACAATTGGCGTTGGCAACGGACGTAAATTTACCAGTAGTTATCCATTGTCGCGATGCATTTCCAGATACTTTGGAAATACTCGCTGATTGGACAAAACGCACCAACTATCCTGAACGACCAGGTGTCTTACATTCATTTGCTGGCACTTTGGAAGACGCCAAACGTGCACTGGATATGGGTTTTTACCTTGGTATCACGGGTCCAGTCACTTTCCCCAAAGCGGATGGACTGCGCACTGTTGCACGGACGATCCCACTCGACAGATTGCTCATAGAAACAGACGCGCCTTTTCTAACTCCGCAACAACGCCGTGGAAAACGTAACGAGCCAGCCTATGTTAAATGGATTGGTGAGCGAATCGCGATTGAACGCGCGATTGAGCCAGAGGCGCTGTTTGCAGCGACGACTGAAAATGCTCGCCACCTATTCCAGCTAGGCGATCTCTCAGCTTTATAACGAGCGGAACTCCTATGACGACGCCAACCGCTGATGTAGTGGTATCTAATATGCCTGAAACAATGGCTGAACCACAAGCACCCTCAACCCAAGAACTTTTTGCACCAGTTTCAGATCTGTTACTAAGTGTCGAGCAGCGTCTGCTCGAAATTGAACCAGGTCAACATGAATCCATTACCGCTGCAACGACCCACCTTGTTAAGTCTGGTGGAAAGCGCGTACGCCCAGCGATGACCTTGCTCTTCGGCAAGATGCTCGGCGTAAGTGAAGATCGTCTTATCAACCTTGCTGCTGCAATTGAAATGTTGCACACGGCAACCTTGGTACATGATGATTTGCTAGACGGTGCGCTGTTGCGCCGCGGAATTCCAACGCTTAATGCAGACTGGACTCCAGCAGCAACTATTCTGACTGGTGATTACCTATTTGCGCGTGCTGCAGGGCTAGCGGCTGATACTGACAGTGTCGGGGTGATGAAGCTGTTTGCGAAAGCACTCCGCATTCTCATCAATGGCGAAATTCGCCAGATGTTTATTAGCAAAGCAGCGATTGGCCGTGACGATTATTTCAAACGGATCTATGCCAAAACCGCATCAATGTTTGAGCTCGCAACTGATGCCGCTGCCGTATTGGCAGATGTCTCTGAAACTGAAGCTGAAGCGTTACATCAGTTTGGCTATGACTTCGGTGTTGCTTTCCAAATCATTGATGACATCTTGGACTATGTTGGTAACTCTGAAAAAGTTGGTAAGCCAGTTGGCGGTGATTTGAAGCAAGGTCTATTTACATTGCCTGTGCTGTACTATCTTGATGAAAATCCGGATGATGAAAATGTCGCCGCACTACGAACCACCCACAAAGGTGACCGTAAGTTAGTGGCTCAAATTGTCGCAGATGTAAATGCATCTGGTGCCGTACAAGATGCGCACAACGAGGCGCGTGATTTCATTGCTAAGGCAATTGAAGGGTTGCAAATTTTCCCTGACAGCATTTACCGTCAAGCGCTCATTGATGTTGCGAATTATTCGGTCAATCGCGATTTGTAAAAGCACAAGCTAAAACGATATTTATAAAAGACACTCTAAAGGGTGTCTTTTTTGATTCATATCTCACCTATAATTCCTGCAATGAATATCGCATTTGTCACAGGTGAATACCCCCCGCTACAAGGTGGTGTTGGCGATTTTACTTACGAGTTAGCAAAAGCCATGCAAAGCCATGGTCACCAAGTTACGGTTATCACTAGCGCGGCTGTTGGGGAAAGCCCAGTTGAGGTCGGTGTGTTGCGCTTAGCATCCTCAGATTGGACGCGCCGTGATGTGCGTCGGGTGGCAAAAGTTGCGAGTGACTTTGATATGGTCAATATTCAATATCAAGCTGCAGCATTTGGACCAATGCGATTGCCAATTCATTCGCTCTCAAAGCGATTAAGCACGAATAGCGTCGTAACTTTTCATGATTTGCGCGTGCCTTATTTGTTTCCTAAAGCAGGTCCCTTAAGAAAACGTGCGCTCTACTCAATGGCAGCGCATGCTAATGGCACGATTACAACCAACCCGCAAGACTATGCTGAACTGCAGCCGAATCCACGCATTCAGCACTTAGTTGATATTCCCATTGGCAGCAACATTCCTTGTGATCCACCAGAACAGTATGCGCCTCTTGCTTGGCGTACCGCGCATAATATCGCCAGCGATACCGTGTTGGTTGGCTATTTTGGTTTCTTAAATGAGACAAAGGGTGGTGAAACCTTATTTCGCGCCATTGCAGAATTGAAACGACAGCAAGTAGATGTTAAGTTGCTATTGATCGGTGGCGAGACTGGGAGCAGTGATACTGCCAATAATGCTGATTACAATGCGCATCTAAATCAGCTTGGTGCTGAACTCGGTATTTCTGAGCTTGTAGTGCGTACCGGCTTCCTTGAGCAACAAGCAACTTCAGCTGCCTTATTGGCATGCGACATGATGGCAATGCCTTATCGGGACGGGGCTTCATTTCGGAGAGGGACATTTATGGCCTGTCTTAATCATGCGAAGCCCACCATCACGACCCAACCTCAGGTTCCGCTGCCGCAACTACAGCACAACAGCAACAGTTATTTGATCCCGCCCGATGATGCGACTGCTTTAGCGTCAGCAATCAAAACCGTGCATCAAGATAAAGCGCTGCAACAAACGCTCTCACGTGGCGCACAAGCGCTTTCAGCCAATTTTACGTGGGACAAAATTGCGCTAGACACCATTGCTTTCTTTGCCAAAGTCTCTAATTAATTCGCGATGTCCGATACAAGCTCAATTGCCACTCTAAAACTAAGCGGCGTGCTGACTGGTGAAAAAACAGTTCATTTGACTACGCAGTTACGCGCTCTATTTGCCGATCATAAGCATCTAGTATTGCTTGATGTTGCTGACCTTACAGAGATTGAGCACGCTGGCTATCACGCTCTTTACCGTGCTGCGCGCTACCTGATGTGGCATAACGGCAAAATAGTGCTGCTCAATCCAAATGAGCGGGTGCAGGCTATTTTGGCAAAGACAGGGCTGGGAACAGTGTTGGTTAGTACTGATAATAAACAAGAAGCAATCAAAATGTTGTTAGTCGAGACTTAGGCTATACAACACTCCTTTTCTATCTATTTACCCCAATACACTAACAATTTAATATCTGGTAATTACGGCGTCTTGACTTGGTAAAAAAATAGATTGAATCCTGTTCAGATCTAGTACGAATTTTCCCGACTCACCTTTTGACTAATACAAGCTATGCAAAAATATAGCTGGAACATTAGGTTTATAGGTTTAAGGTATGTGGAATATTTTTATGGTACTGGTTTTGGGAATTTTGATTGGCGCGGCTTTAGGTTGGCTGATTGAGTCCATCATCGATCGACGGTTTTGGAAACCGAAGATTGAGTGCTATGAGCAAGAGCTAAATACAGTGCGCGCTGAAGCGGATGATCTTCGTATTCGAACTGCAGATGCGGAAAACAGCTTTACGCGTCTTAATGCTCGCATCCACGAACTGCAAACGGATAACTCCAACCTTACTGCTGAAACAGGGACACTCACAAAGACAAACGCTGAACTGCGTCGAAACCGTGATCAACTTCAGTTCAAGCTTGCTGACGTACAGACGCGTATTGAGCGTGGTGTAACTGGCTCTCTTTCTGATACCTCCAGTTCCCATTTGCGTGCTGAACTCAGTGCGGCTACTGAGGAACTAACAAAGCTGCGGGATGAGCGTAAAACGATTTACGATACTGTCCGACAGCGCTTTACTGACTTACAAGACGAGTTGGAAATCACCAAGACTAATCTTGATCAAGAATCGCATCGTAATAAATTATTGAATGAAGAGCTAGCTGCGCTGCAAAGTCAATTGAGCCAAACTGTTCGTCGTGTGGACCAACAAGGGCATGCCTCACACGAGCGTGACCAACTGAAGAAGATGCTCAATCAGACAACTGAGCACAACAATGAATTGCAAGAGCGCCTTGACATGACGTTAGTCGAGATCGAAGACTATCGTGTTGCACTGGAAACTGCATTGCATGGTGGCGAGGTTTCAGATACAGAGCATCGGATGCAACAAGTGGTGTCTGAACGGAATAAATTACAAGTCCGATTCAATAAATTGTCAGCTGATTATTCTGGACTGCGCCAACAAGTTGCCGAGCGAGATGATGCCATTGAACGTTTGCAATCGACGTTAAATGGGGTCAATATCAAACTACATAACCGAAATGCAGAGGTTGAAGCGCTTCGTGCTCAAAATGTTGAGTTTGATGTAGCGCTAACGGATAGCGCATTAGCTGTCACGCCTAGTCAAGACGCTGTCAATTTAGAAAATAATTTAACTGAGACGACCACGCGTTTGGCAGCCAAAATTGAAGAAGTCAATAACCTGCGCACAGATTTAGATGCCAAAACAACCGCACTAGCCGCTGCACAACAGGATCAGCTTGACCTAGTAAGAGTGCGTAGCGAACTTCGCGACACAAGGCTAGCGTTAGACAATGCGCAATCGTCTAATTCTGACGTGTCTACTTGGAAATTGAAGCTGCAAGATCTGCAAGGACATCTAACAAGCAGTGAAGAGCGTGTTCAGACCCTAGAGCAAGAACTCGCAACTGTTAGGCTACAGCTACAGTCACAGGCTGACAAAAATGCTGGCTTAGAAACCCAAATTTCAACGCACAAGGCGCAGGATGCTGTGAAGCTTGAGATTGAAAATCGTTTAGCGACTTTGAAAAAGCGCTTTGGTGATGTTGAACTACAACTTGCGACTAGTAAAGAAGACGTGGAGTCTTACCGTAAGCGGTATGAGGAAGCGGCCGAGCAGCTTGAGCTTGCGAAGCATGACCTAATCAAGGCGCACGGTTGGCGTGATCAGCTGCGCGACGTAAATGAAGCCTTGGCACAACGCAATTTGGAAACAGACGCCTTGCGCCGCGAGGTGTTTGACCTGACAAAGAAAATTGAAACGCATGAGGTGCAGCTCTCTCAAACTGCAATTTTGCGTACCGATCTGGCTACAGCGCGCACTGATTTGCATGATCGTGAAGTAGAAGTTAATGCCTTGCAGTCTCAGCTTGAGACTACCCTAACGCAGGTTCAAACAAATGAATTGAAACAGCAAGAAGTTGAAGACTTACGTCTTAAGCTGCGCGTTGCGCACAACGATTTGGGTAATGCAGGGAAGCTTGTTGAAACGCTTCGGCGCCGACTTGAATTTGTGTCTGCTGAGTTAGAGGGTGAATCTGAAAAAGAGGCACGGTTGCTTGCGCAATTAGAGCTGATGCAGCGGGAGCAAGCTGACCTTAAATCGCGCTTAGATGCGGCAGACGGCAATGATGATGTGCTTGAATTGCAGTTGAGTGCTGCTCAAGCGGAAATTGATAGCCTGCGCGCGCAAATCAAATTGAATAGTTCTGCTGATGATCAACTGCAAGCAGAGCTTGAAGCTGCCCGGCAAGAGGTTGCGCGTTATCGAGAAATGTCTAGTGGGAATACTAGGAAGCTGGCAACCTTGACTGGTCAGCTGAATGCCGCAAAAACGACCATTGCGCAATTGCGGTCTGCTTTGACGTCTGTACCAGAAATTCAAACCACAACGAACTTTACGAAAATTTCTGGCGTTGGAGAGGAATATGAAAGTCGCTTGCAGCGCGCTGGAATTTATACCTATGTTGATCTAGCGACAGTATCTGCCAAAAAAATTCGTGAGATTGTAGGCGTGGATGTGGACGCAGAAAGCTGGCAATTACAAGCCCGTAAGCTCTTGACGCAACCACTCTCACTTGATTGAGGCTGAAATGATGTCTTGCTGTACTGAAAGCGAAATTCGCACGCACCGTCGTTCGCGGCGCATTCGGTTGTACTTACTGTTGCCGCTCATGTTAGCGTGGCTAACCTCTTGGTATTTAGCGCCGCGTATGCCAGATGCTTTCCAAATTCCAATGCCGGAGTTGCCTGGATTTTTGAATGGGCTTAGTACTGAGCGTGATGCAAACTCGGTCTTGGATAACGGCGAGTTTATTGATATCAATTTGCCTGATGGCGATATTCCAACGGGCTGGCTTTTCATTACTGGTCTCGCTACGCCAAACCGCGAAGTCCAGCTAGTCATGGATGAGAATGTTGTCGCAACAACCGAAACTGATTCGGAAGGGTTTTGGTCCACTGAGATCGGTTTTCCGTCGGCAAGGGTATATGAACTAAAAGCGCAAACCGTGAATGCTGAGGGTGATGTGCTACGCGAAACGGATGTCTTTTCCGTCAATGCCGTGGATGCTCCCTAACTATTTACATTAGTTGTTTTAGATTAAATAAAAAGGGCTCCATTTAGGAGCCCT
>JAHDBS010000151.1 GCA_020630225.1 Anaerolineales bacterium
GGTTCCAATACGCCGACTGCAATGAGTGGCATCAGGCCAACGAGTGAGCGCACTTTTAGCGGGACCTCGCGTTGTCCAATGTGCAGCACGTCATAGAAGAACTGGTCGTCTTCGTCCCACAAGCCAATGCTGTCTTCGTAAGGGCCGCTCATCGCATTTGCAATTTGCAAGAAGTGTTCGTAGAACTTGGTGGCTAAGTCTTGGTAAGTGGCGTTCTCTTTGGCTAATTCCAACGCCATTTGGAGTAAACCCAGAGTGTAAAACCCCATCCACGCAGTGCCGTCAGACTGGTCAATGTGACCGCCCGTTGGCAACACTGCACTGCGGTCAAACAGACTGATGTTGTCTAGCCCTAGAAAGCCACCTTGGAAGATATTGTTGTCATCTTTGTCTTTGCGATTGATCCACCATGTGAAGTTCAGCAAAAGTTTATGAAAGATTGCTTCTAAGAATTCACGGTCTGGTTTGCCAGTGCGTTTGGCGTCCATTTCGTACACTTGCCAAGCTGCCCAGCCATGTACTGGCGGGTTGACGTCACCAAAGGCCCATTCATAGGCAGGTAACTGTCCGTTTGGATGCATGTACCATTCGCGGGTCATTAGAATGAGTTGGCGCTTCGCAAACTGTGGATCAACCTGCGCTAGCGAGATGCAATGGAAGGCCAAGTCCCATGCGGCGTACCACGGGTACTCCCATTTGTCGGGCATGGAGATAATGTCAAAGTTGGTCAGATGCCGCCAGTCGCGGTTGCGACCGCGTTTTCGCTCAGCGGGTGGGGCGGTTCCCGGATCGCCATCGAGCCACTGATTGACATCAAAATAGAACAGTTGCTTGGTCCAAAGCATGCCTGCCCACGCTTGGCGTTGGATCAGTTTTTCTTCGTCAGTGGCAACGTCTTTTTGCAGTTCAGCGTAGAAGGCGTCGGCTTCGGATTTGGCTTTGGCCAGACGGGCGTTGAAGCGTGAAAACGGTTTGGTCTGCGGCACGGTGGTGAGCCTGAGCTTGATGGAAACACTGCTATGCGCGGGCACGGTTAGCTGGTGCAAGGCCGTCGCCTTAGTTCCGGTCTGCTGCGGATTGACTGCGTTGGTGTTGCCGTCAATCACATAGTGATGAAATGCGTCTTTGACGTAGGGGCTGGCGTTCTCCAATCCAAAGACGCGCGCAGCGTTGGTGTCATTTTCGGTGAAAAGCAGTTCAGCAGCGTCATCTGCAACGTAGAAATGATAGTCTTCCATGGCCGGATGCTGGGCGTGAACATGACCGTCTCGGGCTGCAAGCGTTGGTTTTTTAGGTACATCGCGCATGGGGCCAGCGTCATAGCCCCACGTCCACGTGTTGCGGAACCATAGCTGCGGAAGCACGCTAATCGGTGCGGCGTCTGAGCCTCGGTTTTCTACAGTGACTTGAATGAGTAGATCGCGTTCGGCAAGCTTGGCGTATTCCACGCTGACATCAAAGTAGCGGTTATCGTCGAACACGCCAGTATCCAATAGTTCATACTCTGGCTCCTGCCGCCCGCGCCGCCCATTTTCTTGTACTAATTCGGCATATGGGTAAGCTCGCTGCGGATACTTATAAAGCATGCGCATGTAACTGTGGGTGGGGGTGCTGTCTAAGTAGTAGTAATACTCTTTGACATCTTCAGCATGGTTGCCTTCCGGGCCAGTGAGACCAAACAGCCGCTCTTTCAAAATGGCGTCCTGTCCGTTCCAGAGAGCCAGCGCAAAACACAAATATTGATTGCGGTCAGAGATGCCCATCAGGCCGTCTTCGTTCCAGCGGTAAGCGCGGCTGCGGGCATGGTCGTGGGGGAAGTAATCCCACGCCGTACCGTTGGGGCTGTAGTCTTCTCGTACAGTGCCCCACGCGCGTTCGCTGAGGTAGGGACCCCAGTCTTTCCAATTTGCTTTGCGTTCTAGGTGTTGCTTGAGCCGTTTCTGTTCCGCGTTTGTCATGATGTGAAGGAAGTCAAAAAGAATAAATGCCGTGTATTTGTATTATGCCGGATTTACTATAGTCGTCACAAACCGCTTGGCTTGCTAAAATTTGACTGTATTCAAACTTTTATTCTTACAAAGAGGAATTTATGTCCCGACAAGCTGAAACGTCAGCCCCCATTACCGATGTCATTGCTAATCGTTGGAGCCCACGCGCATTCAATGGCGAGCCAGTGAGCAATGCCGACTTAGTCAAAATGTTAGAAGCTGCACGCTGGGCTGCATCTGCATTCAATGCCCAACCGTGGCGATTTATTGTGGCGAGCAAAAATGATGCAGCTGAGTTTGATCGCATGGTCGCGGGGCTGGGCGAGTTCAATCAGGTTTGGGCCAAGAATGCTGGCGCAATGATTTATGTCACTGCTTGGAATGTCACGTCAGAAGGTCGGTCTGCCCCAACTGCGAAATACGATGCAGGCTTAGCCGTTTCACAATTGGTGTTAGAAGCCCAAAACAATGGCTTGTATTGTCACCAAATGGCGGGCATCAACCGGGATGTTATTCGTGAGATGTACAACGTACCTGAAAACTTTGATATTTTGGCGGCGGTAGCGGTGGGATATTTAGCGCCTGCGGACACCTTGTCTGAAAAGCTGATGGCGCGTGAAACTGCGCCACGCGCGCGGAAACCGCTGTCAGAGATTGCGTTTTCAGGAGACTGGGGCAGCTCTGTCACACTGGATTAGAGACAGAGACAGAGACAGAGACAGAGACAGAGACAGGGTGTTCCTGTTTCTGTCTCTATTTATTTGGCGGCTTAGATTCCGACGTCTGCCATTGCAGGGACGGTAATTTCTTTGACGCAGGCGTTTGGAGACAAGTTCAAGACGGCTTCAATCAGCTTGACCATGTCTGAAACGGGCATTGAAGTGGAGTCGTTTGAATTGAAAACTGCTTCATCGCCAAGGTGATAGGAAATTTGGTTGGCAACCGCTCCTGGATTTAGCACGGTCACCGCGACGTTTTGTGCGCGTAACTCTTCACGCAGGGCGTGTGCAACCCCACGCATGCCAAACTTTGCAGCGCTATAGGCTACTTCACGTGCGCCATTGTTATCCACGCCATTGATGGAAGATGTCAGAATAATATTGGCTCGACTAGGCGCAGTAATGTTCGGGATCATCTTTTGAATACAGTGGACAGCAACGGTTAATCCGACGGCCATAATTGCCGTATTTTCAGCCGGAGAGTTTGTTGCGTAGTCATACGCAGGTGTCCAACCATCTTTTTCCCATAGCCCAGCGTTGTAAATTAGGACATCAATGGCCGTATCCCCAACGGCTTCAGCAACCAATTCTGCAGATGATGCCTGTGACAGATCAGCGGCAATCCATTCATACGTGACGCCATCAACTTGATGGTCTAACACTTCTGGCTGACTGCGTGACACTAGCCACACGTGGTCGCCTGCTTTTGGTAATCCGGCAGCAAATCCACCACCGATGCCGCGACTAGCCCCATAGATAAGAAAGTTTCTACTGGTCATATTATTTTGAGTACTCCCTTTTCAAAATGTAGTTGATCCTTATTTTCGGTGTTGTGATCTGCTTGAATTTTCCTTCTCATATTCCTCTCATCTTTCATAAGGGAATATTTCGAGTTTCATCGTTATATATAAAACGGATCAAAGTTTTGATCTCTGCAAATATTATTTTGGGAGCTTGCAGGAATGAATGACAAGATAAATGTTGTATTGACCGATGCTCATTTACCCGTTTTAGATGGTTATGCTTATCGGTTGCGAGGTCATTTAGATATTGAGGTCGTGGGGAACGCACTAAGCGGAACGGAATTGTTTCCATTGCTAGAGCGTGATGTTTCAATATTGCTATTAGATCTGAATTTGCCAAAAACAGCACAAGATAACAGCGTTTTACCAATTTATGCTGTAGTACAACGCCTTATTCGTAAACACAAAGACGTGGCAATTGTGGGAATTGCTGGTTGTGATAATCCGAATGTGCTGCGCGCAGCGTTTCAATGTGGCGTTACAAACGTTGTCTGTAAAACAGAGCGATCTTTCTTTGAAAATTTAGCAAGTAACTTGCGCAAAGTTGCAGACAATAAGTCGGTGACGAGCCGAGCCGTGCTTGCCTCCATGGGGATGCCAGATGACCCGTTCACAGATATGTCTGCATCTGAATTGGCAGCTTTGCAATTGCGCTATGCCTATCCAAATGCAACCATTAGTGAGTTGGCGCAAATGCACACCCGTGCAGAGTCTACATTTCGGAATTTGCTGTCACGCTCGTACTGTAAGTTAGGCGTAGATAATGCGTTGGCTGCGGTGTTGCGGGCACAAGAACTAGGCCTATTTGGACAAACAACTAATCAATAGCCGTTTCAAAATTTATTTTCAATAAAAAAGAGCCAGATCATTGATCTGGCTCTTTTTAGTTCCGCTGCCGTTCTTCTGCAAAGCGCTCTTTCAGGAAGCGCTCTTGCACTAACATTCGCTGACTCTCTGCCTGATGGACTTTCTTTTTCAGCACTTCTAGCGAGTAAATGAGCGTCCAAAGCTGCTCTTTTAGTAAGTCATATGCAGTTTTGTCACCACGCACCTTTTGAACCCGCGCCAGTTTTGGATCCAAGCGTGCGTAGTTGTCCAAGGTCTCTGGTAAGTACACCAAGATTGTTTGCTTGATCTTGAACGCCATTGGGTCAATTGCAGGGGCGCTTTCAAGAAAGCCTAGCATTTTGAATAATTCTTGCGTGATCTTATTCACAAGCGATGCAGCATCATTTGGCAAGATTTGCTTTGCTTGCAGGCGGAGTGCTTTCAACACAACTTCAGCTTCTTTCCGGTCGAAGTCTTTTTCCTCGTCTAGCTGCGACCGAAAGCCTTTGAAATAAGAGCGTTCCATCATTTTGCGCATGGCGCTGTCGCTCTTGTAAGTTTGTTGCGTATTGAGTAAATAGAGTGCGCCGCCGACGGCAACAACACCGGGCCAGAGCGTGCCAGCAGCAACAGCCCCAATGGTAGTGCCCGCTGCTAAAGCAACACTGCGCCAGTTGAACAGCGAGTGTGTTAGCAGTTCACGTTGAGTTTGTTTGGTAAGACTAAGCGCGTTTTTCTTTTCAGTCATCGATAGTTAGTAATATAAATCACGAAAGTTAGATTTATCTTATAGCGAATACAAATGTTGCGCTATCTTATAAATCAGGAGTTCGTGCTGCTACCAAACTATACGTGGAAATGGATGATTTGTTGCAGCGTTTACGCTGGTGTATAAGACCGCAGTAGCGTGGCACCTTCTTCACTCGTCACGGTGTAGGTGCCCATTTTTGCTGGAAGCAAGCTGAACTGGACTGCATCTAAGGCTAGTTCATTCAAAGTAACGGACCCTTCAATGACGCCCCAAATCTCTAAGGTCTCGCCGGTCAGGTTGCCGCTAATGCTGGCGCCAGGCTTCAGAGTCACACGTTCGGTAACAAAATAACGATTGCGACATAGCTCTACGCTAGCAACTGCACCGTCATTCGTGACGCCAGTTGAGTCGCATAATGTTGGTTCAGTTTGCGCAAAATTGATCACATCAAGCGCGCGATCAATATGCAGTGGGCGCGGCTGGCCGTCATTGCCAACGCGGTTCCAGTCGTAGACCCGATAAGTCGTGTTGGAATTTTGCTGAATTTCAGCAATGAGCAAGCCATCCATAATGGCGTGTAAAGACCCTGCTGGCACGCAAATGTGATCGCCAGTTTTGACTGGAATGCGGTGCAGATATTGCTCGAGGTTGCCAGCTTCAATTGCGGTGCGAAAGGCGTCAGGCTCAGTTTCATTTTTGACACCTAAGATCACTTCAGCAGAGGGTTCAGCATGTAGAACGACCCACATTTCGGTCTTTCCCAGTTCATTGCCTTCATGCTCAAGAGCATAATTATCATTTGGGTGAACCTGAACCGACAAAGGACGGTTAGCATCCAAAATTTTGATGAGCAGGGGGAATAGACCACGTTCGTGAGCCCAAGCATTGCGAGTTCCGATGAGGTCAAGACCGTACATGGTTTGTACTTCGCTTAGTCGCTTGCCGGCCAGTGCTCCATTTGTGACAGTTGACTCACCATCCTTATGCGCTGCGATCTCCCAAGATTCGGCGATGATACCGTCAGGGATTTCTCTGCCAATGCGTTCGAGGTTACGACCACCCCAAATATAGTCTTTGAAAACGGGCGAGAAGGTCAGCGGATAGAGTTTAGATGAAGCCATAAATAGAATGAAAGCTAGCGTACTGGATATTAGCTCAATTGTGAACCACGCTAACTGTACGTGATTTAGATTCTATTTCGTTTTAGGGTAAATCGACAACAGGCATGTCGCGCTGAATTCCCTTGAGTGTGCTATTCAAATCGCACAAAGTCATTTAGACGGAACACATTCCAGCGGCGAATTGCGACGGGCAATAGAATCAACACCACAACGGCTGCAATGGAGAAGCCAAGTGCGCCCATCAAATTGAACTCGAAGCTATCGCCAAGAAATGTGAGGAAAAATGTTGAAGGGATCATTCCAAATAAGGTTGCTGCAACATAAATCGGCACAGAGAGGCGGGCAACGCCGGCGGCATAACTAATGAGATCAAACGAGAATATTGGCAGTAAGCGAGTCAGGAAAATAAACCATCCCAGCACATTTTCGCCTTTGCCTTTTGTAAAGTGGAGTTGTTTGCCGGTGAGTGCTTGGACTGTACTTGACCCCAATGTGCGTCCCAAAAAGTATGCAATCATCCCGCCTGCAAACCCGCCAATGACACTGTAGACACCGGCCCAAAACGTCCCCCAAACTGCACCAGCCGCAATTGCCATGGGCACGCCCGGAATTTGACTGATGACAACTGCTAGGCCAATTAGCACAATGTAAAGCAAAGGGGCGATCCAACCAAGGTCATCGACAACTTGTCTGAACCCTTCTTCGGTGAAGACATCGACGCCCAGTTGCGTGCGTAGCAGCCACACCGCAAGAATACTTAACAGCAAAAGACCCAGTGCAACTAAGTTGCTGGGCGTGAACAGGCTTGCGAGCCGAGTTTTCATGAGGTTGTTCCTTTCCTTCTATAGTAAAAAAACCAGCGTCTTCGTTGGAGTGTGAGCAGAGTAGAACTGGTTTTGTGGGCAGTGGCATAAGTTTTGCTTCTGGCAATCGTTATGAACCACTTAGAGCAGTTATAACATTTTGTCGCAACTAAAGGAATAGGTCTTACATGGGAGACAGAGCTCCGCTTAGCGCTAGATCTGAACAACTTCAAAACCTAATGTCTGTAAGCGCCTTCGGATTGTCTCGTAGTCGTGGTCGTAATCGATCAGTGATAACACCTCTCAGACTGGTGTCTGACCAATGCCATGACGAATCGTAGTGCTGTGAAATTGTAGGGTAGCGATTTAAAACTCGGTGTCGAAAATAAGCAATGTCATTCGTCGGTAAAGTGAGAGCAACAAAAAGACTGCTTTCGGGTTATGAATACTGCAGCGACTGCTGCACGACACAAAGGAGCTAATGTTATGTCTGTTTTTGGAGTAAATCTGTGGATTATTTTGATTTCAACTGTCTTGTACTTCGGTCTGGGAGCGCTTTGGTACTCACCATTGCTGTTTGCTAAGCCTTGGATGGCAATGAATGGCTTTTCGCAGGATGATTTGGAAGACAAGCCGCTCAATTACATTTTGACCGGTATCAACATTCTGATCTCGGTCACTATTCTTGGCTGGCTGATGGGGCAACTCAACGGAATGGACGTGCCAACGGGGATCTCACTCGCCGTCCTTGGCTGGATCGGCTTTCGCGGCACAACTTCACTGACGAACTATTTATTTGAAAGCAAGCCGATTGCGCTGTGGCTGTTGAACAGTGGCTATCACCTCGTGGGGTTGGTGATTGCTGGGGTGCTATTTGGGTTGTTTGGGTAGGGAAACTCAACGCGGAGAGCGCGGAGAAAAAATTAGCCGCGGACGAGAAGGACGAGGCGGATATTTATGTTTACATTCCATCTCGTCCGCCTCGTCTGCGGCTAAAACTCAGCGTCTCCGCGTTAAAACTATCTATACAGTTCTACGCCTTTGAGGTCTTCTTTGCGCTTCGCAACAAAGGCCTCTAATTCCTCTAGCACAGCGGCATCCATGGCTGGCTTTTCGTAGGTGGCAACGACTTCTTGCCACAGTTCATGCGCGCGGGTAGCGGCGTCTTTTGCGCCTTGGTCGGCCCAGTTTTGCTGGTTCTGACGGGTGCTGATGATGTTCTGGTAGAACTCTGTCGCGTATCGGGCTTGGGTGTGATCGGTGCCAAAGTGATGGCCGCCGGGGCCAACTTCAGCGATTTTGTCGATGGCTAAGGTCTCTTCGTTGATGTCGAACGGCGCGAGGAAGCGTTGGAACATAGCTAAACATTCCATATCGATCATCGCTTTGACCGGCGAGGCTACCAAGCCGCCATCGAGCCAACTGATGCAGTGGTTCATAAAGTTGTTATGGCCCAACACTACTGACCACATTGACCAGAGCGTTTCAAACGCGGCTTGCGCGTCCGCAATTTTGGAAGTGTTCAACCCCCCAGAGCCACGGAACGGTAGATTGTAGTGCCGTGCGAGTTGCGACCCAATCAAGTGCGCCCAGGCACCTTCAGGTGTGCCAAAGGCGGGGCTGCCGGTTTTCATATCGATGTTGGTCGCAAAGCCGCCATAGACACACGGTGTGCCCGGATTGACCAACTGACAGAATGCAATCCCGCTTAGCGCTTCGGCATTTTGTTGCGTCACGGCAGAGGCCATCGTGATGGGGCTCATGGCACCCGCCAGAATAAACGGCGTCATAATCATCACTTGCCGTGCTTCTGAGTAAGCCAACATCCCACCGATCATGCGGTCGTCATAGCGTAGCGGGCTAGAGGCATTGATCACGCCACCCACGACTGGCCGGTCGCTTTCAGAGTAATCATCACCGTAAATGATCTTCGCCATGTCGACTGCGTCTTTGGTGATGATGCGGCCATGCGCTTGTGACATAAAGGCTTTGTCGGTCAAGGTCAGGGCGGCGTAAGCCATGTCCAAATGCCGATAGGACACTTCAACATCGTGGGGCACAATGAGTTGTTCCCCCGCAAAGTGCACCACGCCTGACATCTGGTTTATTTTTAAGAAGACTTCATAGTCCCGCATCAGTCCCGGACGGCGTTCGGTGTCCAGATCCTGATAAAACACGGTGCCACCATTGGGGGAAAACGCAATATAGTTTTCGCCAATTTTGACATCGTGCTTCGGGTTGCGGGCGCGCCACGTAAATTTGCTCGGTGCTTTGCTGATCAGGTCCATAATCATGGCGCGATCGCATTTGACCATTTGCGTGGAGCGGTCTACGTCTGCTCCGGCTTTTTCCCACACATCAAGGGCTTCATCGTCCATGTAGGCAATGCCGATGTCTTCCAAAATGCGCATGGAGGCATCGTGCAGTTGTTCAACTTCTGCTGGCCCAATGCGTTCCACAGGCGGGAATGGGATTTGAATGTTCTTGAATGGGATATGGGCGAGTGG
>JAHDBS010000152.1:0-7260 GCA_020630225.1 Anaerolineales bacterium
TGAGCCCGACGAGCTGCCTCTGCTCTATCCCGCGTCGAGATGTATATATTAGCATCCGAAAAAATGCGTGTCAAGAAATTGGTATATTTTGCTACCAATTGAAGCCATCAGCGCCGGCCCCAACGCTCTTCTGCCCAGACATTCCCTTCGTTATGATAGCCCCCTACTTCCCACGTTCCTTGTTGATCTTTGGTCATGACTTTCAAGCCGCGCAGCCATTTTGCACCTTTCCACAGATAAACGTCTTCCAACTCATGTCTGCCAACAATGTGCCCTGTTACGCCACGTAATGGATAACCATGCTCTGGAGTTAGCGGCTCACCTGCAAAATGCGTTGCGAGCAAAAAATTGTCTTGCATCGCAACAGACAAGGGTAAATTAGTTGTATAACCGCCTTCCGCCACTTGCAAAATGTGGGTTGCATCGGGCGTTGGTGTCAACAGTCCGTGCTCGCGAAGCGTTTTGAGACTTACCCCTTCCCAAGTCGTATCAAATTTACTCCATTGCGTGACACAATGAAGATCAATTTCAAGCTGCGTTCGCGGTAATGCTTGAAATTGCTGCCACGTTAGCTTGATTGGGGTTTCAACTGCACCCCAAATCTTGAACGACCACGTTTCCAGATCAATCGTTGGTCGCCGCCCAATGTGTAACACTGGAAATTTGAGAGTCAGCCGTTGCCCAGGCGGCAACCGTTTTTGCTGGCGCATGTCTGCTTCCAACGCTTTCCGGTCTTTGCTTTGGGCGCGCCATTTTTGCAGGCGATTGAAAAGTGGGTGTTCTGGGCGATAGGGCATTTTGATTAAGTTTCTAATTGACGAGTAGCTAATAAAATAGATTCCGCTGTCTCAGTTCTGTAAAGAACCACAAAATAAGGTGTACAAATTTTTCGCATTCGTTCGCGACAAAGGTCTGTGCTAGTTCCTTACAGGATAAATTTCTAGCAAGTCCTATCCACAAATGCAAAGGACTTGAGTGCGCTTCAAATCTAGTTTCAAATTTCATCCAACTTTTTTGGATATATTACGTATATAAAGTTTATATAGAATAAGTACATAATAAATACTAAAGAAAAGGATTCCTACCCAATGACACAACTTACTCCTCCGGAAAGCATGAAGGAGAAACTTACGCCTGCTGAAACCGTCAAGCCTGTGGAAACACAAAGCGCTGATGGCATGATCAAAATTAGCGCTGAAGACCAAGTCAAGCTAGACAAGCAAGTCGCTAGCTTTATTGACCAAGTCGTGACCTCTGGTAAAGACGCCGCGTCCTTTGTCCAAAAGGTCGACGCGATTCACAATCTTGGTTCAGAAGACATTCGCAAAGCAGCGTCTATGTCAAACCGCATGCTAGACCAGCCTGTACGTGCGCTAAAGCAAGGCGGCTTAGACGAAAATTCAAAAATTTCTAAGGCTTTGGTTGAATTACGCCAAACTGTTGAAGATCTAGATCCATCTGGGAATGGCAAAGCGCTTGCGCCCCGCCGCCTGTTCGGCAGTCGCGTTATTGGCCGCCGTATGCGCAATTACTTGAATGAGTATCAATCTGCCCAAGGTCAACTCGACGCGATTATCAGCTCGCTCTATAACGGCCAAGATGAGCTGCGCAAAGACAATGCCACCATTGAACAAGAGAAAGAAAATCTCTGGTTAGTCATGGAGCGCTTGCAGCAGTATGTTTATGTTGGCAAGCAACTGGATCAACGTCTCGATCAGCGTTTGGCACAAATTGAAGTGCAAGATCCTGAAAAAGCGCGCATCGTACGCGAAGAGATGCAGTTCTACCTGCGTCAAAAGATCCAAGACTTGCTAACCCAATTGGCAGTTAGCATCCAAGGATACCTAGCGCTGGACATGATCCGTAAGAACAACCTTGAACTCATCAAAGGTGTGGATCGCGCAACCACGACCACTGTGTCAGCACTTCGGACTGGCGTGATGGTGGCGCAGGCGTTGTCAAATCAACGCCAAGTGTTAGACCAGATCAATGCTGTAAACAGCACTACAGCTAGTATTGTCGAAGGCACGTCAGAATTGCTCAAGCAACAAACCGCTAACGTGCATCAACAAGCAACCAGCTCCAGCGTTGATGTTGAAACCTTGCAACGCGCATTTGATAATGTCTATGAAAGCATGGACATGATTGCGACATATAAGCAAGAAGCTTTGATGAAAATGGGCGAAACGGTCAACTTGCTCTCACAAGAAGTCACCCGAACACGCGGCTACTTGGATAAAGCGCGCGCCGAGCAAATTGAGTCAGCCACGAAAGACTTAAACTTGCTCGAAGCCGAAGTGCCTGAAGCAGATGACGACGGAAACGTAATTCACCTGTAGTCCCTAACACCAGCTAAATCCATCACCACTTCATAAACAGGTTCCTCACAGTGACCATAGGTTGCTAGGAACCTGTTTTGTATTTAAGAGATCTTGCTAAAATTTGCGCATGACATCTTCCACACTTGCCGATTTATTCCCAATTGGAAACAGTATTTCCATTGAAACCTTAGAAAACAATGTTTATCCCGCACTACATCAGCTGCGGACGCATGAACCTGTGTCTTGGCTGCCAGCCCTCAACGCATGGCTGGTCACGAAACATGACCTTTCAATTGAAGTGATGCGGGATGCCAAAACTTACACTGTGGATCACCCTGGATTTTCAACCGCGCAAGTTGTGGGGCCAAGTATGTTATCGCTTGATGGACACACCCATCAGTCGCATCGGATGCCGTTTGAAAAACCGTTTCGCAAGCGTGAAGTAACCAATCGGTTTACTGAGGCGGTCACCCAACAAGTTGCCACGCTGCTTCATGGATTCAAGAAAAATGGTGGCGCAGAACTCCGGCGCGACTTTGCGGGGCCAATTGCTGTGCAAGCCATGGTGACAGCATTAGGGTTAGAAGAGACGCCAGTACAACAAGTATTGACGTGGTACGACACTATTGTGCAAGCGGTCACCTTGGTCGCCAAAGGGGAACCAGTGAGTGCGGCGGGGCAAGCAGCATTTCAAGCCCTCAAAACAACACTAATGCCCTCTTTACATGCCGATCCAAATTCAAGTCTATTGGCGGCTGCTGGCGCATCCAACGGCACAGGCGCAAACAATGCGCTGGACGAAGATCAGATTGTGTCGAATGCCGCAGTCTTGTTATTTGGCGGCATTGAGACAACCGAAGGCATGATTGCAAACGCGCTGTACCATTTACTGACAACGCCTGAAGCGCTCGAAATGGTGCGGGCAGACAATGCGCTCATTCCAACCGCCATTGAAGAATCATTACGCATGGAACCTGCAGCTGCCGTTGTAGACCGCTATACAACGACGGAGGTCACCATTGGCGGCGCAACTGTGCCAACTGATGCGCTTCTAGAAATCTCGTTGTTAGGGGCAAATCGTGATCCGGAAGTTTTTTCTAACCCTGATCAATTTGATTTAACACGAGACAACTTGCGCGCCCATGTCACCTTTGCGCAAGGGCCTCATGTCTGTCTCGGATTACACCTTGCGCGGCTAGAGACGCAGCAGGCGTTAGAACAAGCGTTGACAGCCTTGCCCAATATAAAGTTACGCAGTGATGCCGAAAGCCAAGCAGACGCTAAGCCACGCGGGTTGATTTTTAGAAAGCCAAAAGCGCTGAATGCAGTGTGGGGCTAATATCGTTTCAATTCAGAGATAGAAGAGAATATGTAGAGGTCAAGTTACCTTAGTCAACCAAGGTGTCAGTCGCCCGCTTCTGATTGACAGCCATCCGAAACGTATCTTCCAGCGAGAGCATGCCGATTAGCACATTCTCTTCCAGCACTGGAAGCGCGTCGACGCCAAGTTCTCGCATTAGTTTCGCTGCTTTCATTACTGGCGTATTGACGTCAATCGCGGGACAGTCTTTACAAACATAATCACCCGCAGTTGCTTCAGTTAACGCCACAATAAATTGCCACGACTCCTGCACATTATCTTCTGGTTGAACGTCGAGAAAGTTTTCGGAGTACGTGAGGAGGCCAATATAGCGGCCTTGGGAATCAATAACAGGAAGGGTTCGGAAGCGCGAACTCTCCATCAGCTGCCAAGCGTCAAGTAGCGGTGTTGATGCAGCCAGAGTCACAATAGTACGTGACATCCATTTGCCAGTTTTTTCCCAGTTCATACCAATACCTACGTCGATTGCTGCCAGCTGTTACCATCACAATTTCTATTGCTAGCAATTCATCAATGAACGTATGTATCCAGTTTAGCAAGGTTATAGGTCTCAAACCATATGCTTTTTGTCTAGACAATGTTATGAGCCTTAAGATTTCTATGGACAATGTCCTAGCAAAATAGCCTATGCAGCAGCATCGACTACTCGCCAAGGCTGTCCAGCACCAACTTCACTCGGCAGTTGCACAACCGTGCCATCGGCTAAGGTTACGCAAATATAACCGCTTCCAAGCTGGAGCTTTGTAGAAAACTCTTGCGCCTCTGCTGTTGCCCACATTAGGCGGTCACGCACGGGTTGCCCGTAAATTCGGCCAGACTGCCAAACATTCCCAATGTCACCTGCCGGGAAATGTAGGCCTGCTGGCGGTTCTTCCGGCACAATCACTTCCAACTCCAATTGACTGTCATAGACAAAGGCTGTGCCATCGGATAAGAGTGCATAGAATAAATTACGATCTGGCCAATGAATGATGGTGCCAAATTCAAACGATTGCGACACGATTGTTGTGTCACCCACGGCAGCGAGCGGACAGCCAATGCGTAAGTCTGCGGGCACATCAAAGAACCACATATGCTCTTCACACACGAGTTGATTAACGGTGTCAGGCGTTACTGCTGGATTAGCTGTCTGCGAAGCGACCGGAATAACCGCCACAATTTCGTCAGTTGGCGCAGCCGGCTGACACGCAGTGAGGAAAACTATAGAGAAGAAAAATACCCAGCGTTGCATAAGACCCATGAAAAAGTATGGCAAGTGTAAACCCTTGCCATCCCCTAAGCAACCGGATTTTGGTCTAAGTTATATGCTGATCTTTTTCAAGACACACAGGTTGAGACGCAAACTGACGCAAGGCTGCCGCAATTTTCGCGCTCGCCATTTGTTGCTCACTCACAATCTCACGCTTAAGCTGCTGAGTAGACGCACCGTTTGCAAAGTGCGCACGTAAGGCAACGACCACCTCCTGCGGGTTACTGGCAAATCCGCCTGCACCGCGTTCAGTAAGGTAGTCGATATTGCCAACCTCTTGGCCTGGCAAATAGCTATAAACAATGATTGGCAGTCCACTAGCGATGCCCTCACACAGCGTGCTAGGTCCAGCCTTTGTCAGCAAAACGTCTGCGGCTTGCATTAGCTCTGGCACATTGCGGACGAAGCCATACACATGCACTGGAATTTCCCAGTCCATGTGCGTTAGCGTTGTGCGCAATTCAGTATTTCTGCCAGTAACAACTGCTAATTCAATATCCAGTCCCGCGTTTGCAATTGCCTGTACATTTTCATAGACCGCCCCCATGCCATCGCCACCACCCATGAGCAATGCAACTGGTTTTGTAGCACTCCATCCTAATTCAGCGCGCAAGATGCTTTTATCAATCGACTGTGCTGTGCTAAATCTAGGTGACACTGGCAACCCAATCACTTGAATCTTCTCAGGCGCAACCCCGTGTCGAATAGCGTTTTCGCGCACCGCATTAGTTGGCACAATATAGTGATCAATGCCTGCATCAAACCAGCTGGCGTGCGTCGTCACAAGGTCGGTCACAACGACACAGGTACGAATATGCCGATGCTGTTGTAGCCAGCGCAACGGGCGAATTGCAAAGAAATGAGTGAGCACAACTAAGTCTGCAGGGTGTTGCGCCACCATTTCCCAATGTCGCTTGACCAACAGTGGATTGAACCGATTAACGTCAGTCAAAATGCGGTTGCGCTGCTTGCCATTCGTAGAGTGAAACACCCCACCCCACAAGGCTGGGCGTTTCGCTAACTCACGATAGATCTCTGGAAATTTACGATATGGCCAAGGGTAGTAATCCCGCAAAAAATCGACGAGCTCTGTCTGGATCGTTGGCACTTCTGTTTGCAATGCAAGCGCTTCAATAATTGCTTCTGCGGCACTGCGGTGTCCACCACCTGTGTCAGAAAACAAAAATAGAAATTTGAGAGGGTCAACTTGTGTCATCGTGTTTGCACCAAATTTAGGCCATAAACGCTCAAAGTATAGCCGTTGTTTTTGGCTCAGCTTCGGTTGAAATGAACTAAACTTGAGGCATGAACCTGACGATGTATCCATTGCTGGCGACTCAGCTTGAGATTTATCAGACCGCACGCGGGCCAGCGCGTTTCAAAGAGTATTTGGATACGCTGCGTGACGACAGTGGCGATATGGAATTGCCATTGAGTTTGATGAATCCGATGGCAAAAGCGCACGTACCTAAGTTACTAGAAGACTACCTAGCACTGGGCGCAGACACAATTGTCGCGACCGCTATCGCTGACTGCGTGGCGCAACATCAGGCCATTGCGGGAGATTTCAAGGTCGCGCTGGTTCTTGTCGATGATGCGCTTGGGGGCTGGACGCATCGGCAGCAGGTGGAATGTAACAAATTATTGAATGGCAACGCTGAGCTACGCCGCGGCTGGATCACTGTCTTGCTATGGAGCAGTGACGCCCCTAATGCGGACACGGTATATAAAGAGACGTCACGCAGTATTTATCGCGCTGCGCATGTGCTTGAACACGGCTGGCCGCAGACGCTAGCAGATGCCCTCAGGCAGGAAGGCGCTGCGCTACACAAAGCTGGCATTGCGCTTCCTCCAGTAGACGACATACAGGCTGAACTGATTGAAATCTGTTTAGAAGACACGGCCTATGACACTATTCTGAGCTGTCTATTTGGGGACGCAGCTGGCGAAACGCTTGGCTATCAGCCGTTAGGCTTAGAGAAAGACGCCGGATTGCGTTATGCCTTACAGCAGCACACCCTTAGCCGCAGTTCTGGGTAAGGTTCAGAATTTCTGGGCTACACATGATGGTTCTAGGACGCGAATTCAGCAAATGAAACGAATTTACACGAATATTCAGTGGAAAATTCGCTCCATTCGTCAAATTCGTTGAATTCGTATGAAAGCTCCTCAAGGAGACACCTTGAAACACAGGCCACTTAAGCGTGTTATCCAGAATTCAGGCAAACTTAGGTTGTAGTAACGTCATCTCATTAGGAGACAATGCGCTGGGAAATGGCGTTGATTTATCAAGAGAGCCGTTTACTGAA
>JAHDBS010000152.1:7360-9518 GCA_020630225.1 Anaerolineales bacterium
AGGAGACAATGCGCTGGGAAATGGCGTTGATTTATCAAGAGAGCCGTTTACTGAATTGGGGCGCGGGTATAGAGTCACAATGCACCCATAGACCAGATGGTTCGCACCGCTAGCATCAGGACAACAAAAGCGTACTTCGTTCGTGCTCTCCATGACACGCCACAGGTGCAATCAAGATCCTTGTAGACGACAAGCAAACGATTTTGCTTATTCACTAAAAATACCGAAACCAAAATTTTATCCCCCCTCACACAACTAGTTCAAAGAGGAACGAAATGAAACTTGCACTCATCACTGGCGGCTCACGTGGGCTTGGCGCGGCCTTAGTAGACCAACTTGCCGCTGACAGTTGGACCGTCTATGAATTCTCGCGGTCAGGCAGCACTGAACATCACGTTGACTGCGATCTGAGCAATGTAGACGCCGCGCTCGCGGCGGCTAACGCCGTTTTCGAAAAGACAGCAACCCAAAGCTGGGATGAAATTTGGCTCATCAATAACGCGGCCATGATTTCACCCGTTAGTGCTACCGAAAAACTCACTGCTGCCGACATCGTGCGCAATATTACGGTGAATCAATCATCTGCGTTTGCAATCTTAGCGAGCTTTTTGAATGCCTTTCGCAGTCACGCTTGCCGCAAAGTGTTGACCAACGTCTCTTCCGGAGCAGCGCTAAAAGGTTATCCAGGCTGGTCGCTTTACTGCGCCTCAAAAGCAGCGTCCGAGAACTTCATCAAGACCATTGCAGCGGAAGAAATGGCGCAACCGCATCCATTTACGGCCATCAACTACGGCCCTGGCGTCATCGATACCGAAATGCAAGCCGAACTACGCAATTCAGACATTGCAGATTTCCCAATGCTGGAACGCTTTCAAGCCTTGAAAGCCGACGGTGTCTTGAAAACGCCAGCCGTTGTTGCTGCTGACCTGATTCGAGTCATGCATAGTGATATCGAAAATGGTGGCCGGTACAAAATCGACTAGACAACGCCTCTAGCGAAATAGGCTAGAAATTTGAACCAACGCACACATTACTCTATGATCTTCATAACAAAAGGAGACCAAATCAAATGTCAAAACCCGTTATTCTGATCACCTCAGCGTCCGGCCGCATTGGCCGTGAGCTTATTGCCCGCTTAGCACAAGCTGGTGACTTTACAATCCGCGCGTGCTATTACAGCGACAGCAAAATTGAAATGCTAAAAGCGCTTGGCGCTGACGAAGTCGTCAAGTTTGACCTCAAAGACGATAGTACTTGGGCTGCGGCGCTAGACGGCGTGTCTGCCCTTTACTCAGCCTCGCTAGATCCGCTGCTAGAGGGTCACTTGGCCTTCAGCAAGGCCCTAGCAGATTACAAAGATCAGATTAAACACGTGGTGCGCGTAAGCTGCATGGGCGCTGACACCAACACTGCATCCTATGAAGCCAATCAACATGCGTCACGCGCTGGCGCTTCCATTCCGTTGATGTTGCAGCACTATTGGTGGGGAGAAAAATCACTCATCGATGCAGGCATGACGGTCACAGTCTTGCGCAACAACTTCTTTATGAACCACTTGCTCAAGACAGACAGTGACAACATTTTGAATGAAGGTTGGTTCTCAAATCCATTGGGAGATGCGCGCAATTCCTTTGTCGCCACGCGCGATATTGCGGAAGCTGCCGCTGTCATCTTCACCGAAGGCCCAGAACGCCACGGTGATAAGTTCTATGACATTACCGGCCCGCAACCACAGACCATGGATGAAATCGCAGCTGACCTCAGCTGTGCAATGAACAAGACTCTTGAATATCGACCGCAGTCAATGGTGGACTTCGAAAACGACTTTGGTAGCACCCGCGCTGAGTTCTTTGAATATTTAGTCAACGGCTTCTACTTACGCTGTAGCCCAGACTTCTACAACATCACGGGGCACAAGCCCACGTCGTACTACGACTACCTCACGACCAAAGGCGCGAGCGGTGAGACTGGTTTGGAAGAATTGTGGCAAGGTAACCTTTGGAAGAAAGGCGTCGATGCAATGAAAGACGCCGCCGAACTCAAAGGTGATGAGTAACTACCAACCGTCTAAAGTAGCGTGAAAAATCTAACGCGGAGTTACTGAAGGCGTTGAGACAAGTCTCACGTTTTCAACAACTCCGCGTTTTGTTTTTTTACT
>JAHDBS010000153.1 GCA_020630225.1 Anaerolineales bacterium
CGAAGAGTAGGGTTTTTAACATCTAAGGTGTAATGCGTAAAGTGTAAGTGTGTTAAGCACGACGTTTAGTTCAATTACCTAATTATAGTTATATACGTTGCTTTGAAGTCATTACTCCTTACACCTTACGCATTAGCTGTCTCGCAACAACGCTTCCCAAATAGGATTGTCCTCATGACAATGCCCACAGCCAATTTGCGGTTCTTTCACATCTTGCAGGGTTTTCGTGCAAAATGCAGAGCATTCCATGCGTTTGTTCATGCCGAGAAAGCCTTTTTTGACTTCGCCGTCTAGCATCATGTGTTTGCATGAATTGGCGCGTTCAATGCCTGGAACGGGGCAGTTCTGGCAAAGTTTGGGGGTCCATTCATGTAGTTTGCCCGCTTTTGCAGCTAAACGGCATTCTTGAATATCGCGCCCGCGATTGTAATCTTCGTAGTAGTAACTACAGTCTTTTCCGTAGGGTGTTTCCATCAGCAGTCAGGTTTCAGCTTGCGCCATAAATACAGAGCGCTTCTATGAATTTACTCGTAATCGCTATCGTATTCTTAATCGATAGGACATCGGCTTTTCTAGTGACATGGCTCCTGGAACAGCTAATCCGTGCCGTCCGCGTAATCCGTGTCCTAATAACAAAAAAAGGTAAGCCAAAATTGACTTACCTCTTCATCGTAAATGGTTTGTGTTAGCAGAACTTAAAAACGATGTTAAACCCGTGTCATATATTCGCCAGTGCGGGTGTCTACGCGAATAACGGTGCCAACATTCACGAAGGCAGGCACGGTAACGACCAAGCCGGTTTCGCATTTGACTGCTTTGGTAACCGCGCCTGAGGTGTCGCCGCGGACGGCAACTTCAGCTTCCACAACTTCGAAGTCCATGGTGACTGGCAATTCAACATCAATTGGTTCTTCACCATACATCTTGAGTTGCAGTTCGGTACCTTCTTTCAAGTAAGGCATGACTTCTTCTACAACATCACGGTTGATGACCGGTTGCTCGTACGTTTCCATGTCCATGAAGTAGACCAAGCTGTCTTCTTCATAGAGAAACTGCACGTTGCGGTTATCCAAGCGGATATCTTGCACGCGTTCACCAGAGTTGAAGGTGTGTTCCACCGTTGAGCCTGTGCGCAGGTTGCGAACTTTGGTGCGGATGGTTGCCTTGCCACGGCCTGGCTTGACGTGTGAGTATTCCAGCACGCGCCAGATGTTGTTGTCATGTTCGTAAGTCACGCCTTTGCGCAACTGATTTACATCTACCATTTTGAGATCCTTTTTTGGCAACAAGCGGCAATGACAGGACGTTAGCTGCTTGTTCGCTTTTTTCTTTGATTATATATGTAGCAATTAGGCAGGGGCAAACCTAAATTTCCCTTTTCTCCTAAGTAAAGGAAACGTAACGCGGCTTACAAGCAAAATTGAGTTTTGTTAGAAATTTTCTAGTAGAGCAAACCTAAATATAATGTTTGCCTTTATAATGGAGCGCCTTTCAATTCAAGGTGTACCTATGACAGATTCAAAAAACGTTCCCGGCAAAATTGAGATTTCACCAACAGCGCTAACAACCATTGCGCATGCGGCAATTGAACGCACCTATGGTGTGGTTGGTCTTGCAGCAAAAAATGTGGTCGATGGCATCGCAAATGCACTAACCCGCGAGTCGCACAAAGGCGTGAACGTTCACATCGATGATGACGGCGTCGTGTTAGATGTCTACGTCATTTTGGAATATGGAACTAACCTCAAGTCCGTTTCAGATAGCGTCATCACTAGTGTGCGCTATTCCATTGAAAGCACCACTGGAATTGATGTGAAGCAAATCAATGTGCATGTTCAAGGGTTGCGCGTTAGCACCAACGAATAGGCACTAAATAATTTTTTCATAATTGGCGCTTGCGAGCGCCCTTATTTTTGTAAACTCGAAGCAATTTTCTTATGACGTCAGCATCTTCAAACACCACTTCTAAATTGGTCGATGGGAATTTATTCAAAAACCTGTTCCGTGCCGCACTTACCTGGCTGGAAACCAATGAAGACGCAGTAAATAGCCAAAACGTGTTCCCTATCCCAGACGGAGATACCGGGGTAAACATGCTCAAGACCATGCGCAGTGCGTGGAATGAAATTGCTGAACTAAATTCGTCTAGCATTGGCAAGGTTGCCAAAGCTGCCGCCCACGGCGCCTGGATGGGTGGCTCTGGGAACTCAGGCGTTATTTTGTCGCAAATTTTGCGCGGGTTTGCAGCGGCAGTTGAAGACCTAGACCAAATGGGTGACGCCGACTTAGCGCGCGCCTTAGGCAGCGCGCGTGACACCGCCTACCGCGGAGTAGGGAAGCCAGTAGAAGGCACCATTCTGACGGTCATCAAAGACTCTGCCGCAGCAGCGGAAGCATACGTTGCGCAAGCAGATGGCGCACGTGACATGATGGAGCACGTGCTAGAAGCTTGTAAGGCCTCTGTACAGCACACGCCAGAATTGTTACCAGTATTGAAGCAAGCTGGTGTGGTCGACTCAGGTGGCTTTGGGTTGCAGGTGCTCTTTGAAGGGATTGTGCGCTACGCAAATGGCGAATCGCTTACAGAAGCCGTTCACACCTCATTCACCCCCATCAATATTGATGAAATGGGTGATGTGCTTGACATCATTGAGCCGGGGCAAGAATGGGAAGTTGTGGTCGACTTCCGCCCAAAGCGTGAACTTAACATGCAACAGTTCTACACAGAACTGGAAACCATGGGCAATTCCATCCAAGTCGGGATGGGCGACGAACTCATCAAGATGCACATCCACTTGTTGGCTGTAGATCGCTATCGCCCGATTGAATACTGTGAAACGCTAGGGACAGTCACTAACGTGGCAATGGAAAATCTGCTAGATCAGATTGCCCAAGCAGAACCTAGCCTGCCTGAAATTACGGTGACCGAAGACCAAATTTTGGCCGTGACCGTTGCGCCAGGGAAGGGCTTTGCTGAACGCATGGCCGACGGTACCATTAGCGTTCTGGTTGGGGGGCAAACCATGAACCCCAGCGTGCAAGAAATCCAAGACGCATTTGCAGACTATCCGGCAAATAAGATCATTATTCTGCCGAACAACAAAAATATTTTTATGGCTGCTCAAGGCGCCGCAGAAGCGTCCGATAAAGACGTGCGCGTGTTGAAAACTCGGTCTGCGGCAGCGGCTGCAACCGCATTGTTGCAGTTCAATCCAGATGGCGACTTAGACGCAGTCTACGGCGACATGGAAGATGCCATTGAAGATCTTGGCTTAGGCGACTTGACCTACGCTGTACGGGATGTTGAAATTGATGGTGTTGAGGTCAAAGAAGGCCAATACATTGGCTTGCGCAATGGCAAGCTCGCCATCAGCACGGATAACCTCTCAGACGCCATGTTCCAATTGCTTGAAGCAATGGAAGCAGAAGATTGCGAACTGATGAGTATGTTCTACGGAAAAGATGTAACCGCCGACGATGCATCAGAAATGGTTGCGGCTATCGAAGGGCGGTACGATGAATTAGAGGTAGAACTCATTTCTGGCGGGCAACCGCATTATCAATATATCTTTTCGTTAGAATAGGTCGATCAGTGCAGAGTGATTAGTGAAGAGTGGTGAGTCTTTACACGTCACTCTAATCACTAATAATTCACCACTATCCACTTCTTATGGCGACACGCGTCCGAATTGTGACTGACAGCAATGCCCAGTTTGTAAATTCTGGAGCACGATATTTACGCGGATTGCCAATCATCCCTTATCACGTTCAAATTGAAGACAAGCTGTATGTGGAGGACGCCGATTTCAGTGGCGATACCTTCACATCGGCAATTATTGGTAGTCGCCAGCCAGCAAAGCTGATTGCGCCTACTGTTGATGAGCTAATGGCGTTTTACGCCAAAGCTGCATCGCCACGCGTCCCGATCTTAGCGATTCATTCGTCATCTGCGCACAGCGACACTGTCGTGAATGCGCGTGAAGCTGCCCGCCGGTTAGGGGGTAGCGCAAATGTGACCGTGATTGACTCGCAAAACTTATCCATTGGCTTAGGGCTACTGGTTGGGAAGGCGCTCATCAAGGCTGAAAGTGGCGCACTAATGGACGAACTGGTGCGGTATATCAATGGGGAAATTCAGCGGCTCTATGCCATCTTTCTGACGAAGGACATGCTGTACTTGGAAAAAAGCGGCGTGTTTGGGGCTGTACAAGCCACCATGAGTGACATCTTGGGGGTTTACCCGTTGCTAAGCCTTGAAGAAGGGGAGCTGCGCCCAATTGAGAAAGGAAAGACCGCGACGCTCGGGTTAGATAAGGTCGTGGAGTTTGTGTCAGAGTTCTCAGATACCTCACAACTCTCCGTTATGCGCGGCCAACCGCAAATTGGCGGCATTCCGCGCCAGCTCATCGCGCGCATCAAGGATATGTTCCGTCCCGGCGACTGGCCTAGCTATGTTAATAACGCCAGCCTAAGCTGCATGATTGGGCCAAATAGCGTCGGCGTTTTCATTTACGACAAATAAGTTGTTTCCCTTTAGGGAAGTACATAGCAACCAAGGTTGTTTATTTGTGTTTAACTTCACAAGCCGTTTTATAATTGGCGCATAATTTTGAATTGGCACCTGAAAACAGTGGTTTCATCAGGTGAGCTGATCGGAAAAGAGGAAAGAACAATGGGAATTCAATTAGTAACAGATAGCACCTGTGACTTACCACAGAGTGTCATCGATCAATATGGCATCCACGTATTGCCAGTAATGGTCAACATCAACGGTACTGAGTACCGCGATGGGATCGACATTAGTCGTGAAGACTTTTACGCGCAACTCAAGAACCTAGACAACAAAGTCGGTACGGCTGCTACACCGCCACGCTTAGCTGCAGAGTTGTTCGAAAGCTTGCCAGCAGACGACGAAATCTTGTGTGTCATGTTGTCTTCAAAACTGAGCGCAACGATTGACTCTGTCACCCAAGGGGCAAGTGCTGCTGGGCGTGAAATTACCATGCACGACAGTAACTCGATCTCAAGCGGGTTGGGGTTCCAAGTGGTTGCAGCAGCCGAAGCCTTAGCTGGTGGCGGCAGCATTGCAGATGCAATTAGCGCAGCAGAAGCTGTTTACAGCAAGAATTACTTGTATGCATTGCTTGACACGCTTGAATTCCTCAAGCGCGGTGGGCGTGTGAGCGGCTTGCAAGCGAGTGTCGGTAGCGTTTTGCAATTCAAACCACTTCTGATTGTAGAAGGCGGCAAAATTGAACCATTCTTGCGCCCACGGACGTCAAAGAAAGCGTTCAAGAAGTTGATGGAAATTGGCGAAGG
Organism: Anaerolineales bacterium; assembly: GCA_020630225.1. Lineage (GTDB taxonomy): Bacteria > Chloroflexota > Anaerolineae > Anaerolineales > UBA6668 > JAHDIM01. The sequence continues at coordinate 5,320 of JAHDBS010000153.1, forward strand.
CCATGGCAAGCTAGAAAAGCTAGCGATCATCCATGCGGACGCGCCAGACCGCGCAGAAGCGGCTAAGCAAGCGCTCGCAGGCTTGGTTGAAGGTGAAATTACAATTGTGCCAGTGACCCCAGCAATTGGTGTGCACACTGGGCCAAACACCATTGGTCTGGCTGGCATCATGAAGTAACGTTGACGAATAGCAACCGGCTATTTCGAAACGATAACTTTCAACACTCAACTCTTAATACTCTCCAATTAGCATTGCTAGCGAAGGTTTTTTGCTGGCAATGCTTCATTTTTTTCTATGCCTCAGTCGCCCATTGTTCAATTGCAGAAAATTCTAGAAACCGAAGCCAACCGTGGGTTTGACAACGGAGGGATTGTCGGGGGTCTAGATAAGTACGCGATGCATTGGCAAAAGGCGGCTGAAAAAGCATCCGTTGACGCTAGCGTCGTTACCGATGTTGTTGGTTGGCTAAAGGCGTATCCGGCACTGACGGTAGAAGGCCGTGCTGTCGAAATGGGGACCATTCAGCAAAAGCTGAGTGCGCTTTCCTCTGCCGCGTCACCGGCGCCCGTAAAGACTGCTGCGCCAGTTGTAAAAAAGCAGAAAGCGCCAACGAAACCTAAAGCTCCAGCAAAGCCAGCTCCAAAGGCAGAGCCCGTTGTAAAACAAACTGCACCTGCCAAACCAAAGGTTTCAGGGCGGTTAGATCCACTTGCAAAGGTAGCACCACGGGCACCGTTGCCTCCAGAACCAGAAAAGCTGCAGCTAGAGTCACCTATGACAATTGTGTCAGGGGTGGGGAAAAAGGCTGCTGAAAACCTTGGTAAGCTAGGCATTACTACAATTCGGGATGCGCTATATGCGTTTCCGCGCCGTTACATTGACTACTCAGCTTTGAAGCCAATTGGTCAATTGCAATATGGTGAAGAAGTAACCGTCATTGGCACAATTTACAGCGTCAATGTGCGGCCAACAAAAAATCCGAAAAATAAAATTTTAGAGGCTGTCCTTGGGGATGGTACGGGCACAATCAAGCTGAGCTTCTTTAACCAGCAGTGGTTACAAAAGTCGCTCAAGCCTCAGACCCAAGTGCAAGTCTCAGGAAAGGTTGAACAGTTCCTTGGACGATTGGTTTTCAATTCGCCGGAATGGGAGCCGTTAGAAGCGAATGCGCTGAGCACTGGCCGCATTGTGCCAGTCTATGGCCTGACAGCTGGGCTTAGTAACAAAAACATGCGCAAATGGATGTATACCGCAGTGGGCTATGGTGCTCGCCGCGTGGAAGATCCGTTGCCAGAAAAGTTGCGCAAACGGCTCAAGCTGCTCAATACCAATGACGCCTTAGTCGGCCTACATTTCCCAGATTCGCAAGAAGAGCTGGCCGAAGCGCGCCGTCGCTTGGCGTTTGAAGAACTGCTGCTCATGCAGTTAGGCTTCCGCAAACAGCGTGCAGACTGGCAGTCTCAAGAAGGCATTCCGCTGCCAAGCTCAGACGGGTGGCTGGAAACAGCGCTTTCGACATTGCCCTTTACCCTCACCGGGGCTCAGCGCCGCGTGCTAGATGAAATTCGCGGTGACATTGCAACCGCGAAGCCAATGAATCGTTTGGTGCAAGGGGATGTTGGTTCAGGGAAAACGGCTGTAGCAGCGATGGCAATGGCAGCTGCGGTCAATAATGGTGCGCAAGCTGCGCTCATGGCGCCCACCAGCATTTTGGCAGAACAGCATTACAGCGGTATTCGTAAATTGCTCGCCAATGTGCCTGGCATTGACTGGGGTGATGAAAATCAATCTGCGGTGCGCTTACTTCAAGGTGCAACGCCAGCCAAAGAGCGGCGTGAAATCTTGGCCGGCTTGTTAGATGGCAGCGTCAAAATTCTCATTGGGACGCACGCTGTTATTCAAGACACCGTGGAATTTGCCAACCTTGGTCTGGCAGTCATTGATGAACAGCATCGCTTTGGGGTTCAACAACGGGCAGCATTGCGTGGCAAGGGGCATAACCCGCACTTGCTAGTGATGACAGCGACGCCAATTCCACGCTCGTTGGCACTCACCGTCTATGGTGACCTTGATGTGTCCATCATTGATGAAATGCCGCCAGGGCGTCAGCCAATTCAGACCCGCGTGGTGTATCCGCAAGAGCGCGAGCGCTGCTATCAATTTATACGCAGCCAGATCGAAAAAGGGCGCCAGGCGTATATCATTTGTCCACTTGTTGAAGATACTGGTAAAGTTGTAGCGAAGGCTGCCGTCGATGAACATAAGCGGCTTTCAAACAAAGTCTTCCCAGACCTTGCGCTTAGCTTGCTGCACGGTCGAATGAAGCCTGCGGAAAAGGATGCCATCATGGATGAATTCCGCAGTGGGCAGTCACAAATCTTAGTGTCAACCTCAGTTATCGAAGTCGGTGTGGATGTGCCTAATAGCACCATCATGCTGATTGAAGGTGCAAATCGCTTTGGGTTAGCGCAGTTGCATCAATTCCGAGGTCGCGTTGGGCGTGGGGAACATAAATCGTTCTGCTTGCTCATGACAGAAAGTACTGACGGCCAACCAGTCACAGCCGAAGATATTAGTGAACGCTTGAAAGTGATGGAAAGCACCACTGATGGCTTTGTGCTGGCTGAAAAAGATTTAGAAATTCGGGGCCCTGGTGACTTCATGGGGACGCGCCAAGCTGGCTACCAAGAATTGCATATGGCGCAGCTTTCAGACCTGGCGATGATTGCATCGGCGCGCAATGAAGCTGACAAGCTTTTCAAGTCAGACCCGAATTTAGAAAAACCAGAGCATGTATTACTGAAAAATCGGCTTGCCTCTTTTTGGAAGCCGGGCACTGGAGACGTTAGCTAATGCGACGGGCTATTTTTCCGGGATCGTTTGATCCAATTCACTTAGGGCATATTGACATCGGTCGGCGAGCATCTGAATTGTTCGACGAACTGATTGTTGCCGTATATGACAAGCCGTTGAAAAAACTGTTGTTTGCCCCAGATGTGCGCATGGCGCTGACGCGCGAGGCGTTTGCAGATGTGCCAAACATTGTGGTCAAAGGTTATAGCGGTCTAACGGTAGATTTCTGTAGCGAAGTAGATGCAAAGTTTATTGTACGCGGGCTGCGCGTATTCAGTGACTTTGAATATGAATTTCGCATGGCGCTGGCGAACCAACATCTCTCACCGGGTGTAGATACCGTTTCCCTGATTACCCGTCAGGAACATACCTTTCTCTCATCTACAACGGTGCGGGAGATTGCATCTTTACAAGGCAATGTGAGTGCAATGGTGCCAGAACACGTTGCTTTAGCGCTTGAAGAAAAGTTCAGACCGAAGGATAATACCTAGAGTCGAGCACAAGTTTGAAGTATTTATTGTTGTATTGTTAGTCAGTGCTCGTGAATACCCACTGTAATTTATTGAAACCTTATGGACATTTTGCATCTCATTGATCGATTAGAAACGATTATTCAAGAAGGCCGCCCAGTGCCACTGGCGCGCCTGATTATGGTTGATGAAGATCGCATTATGGAGCTGATTGACCAAATGCGGGTGTCTATTCCCGAAGAAGTCAAGAAAGCACAAAAAATGATGGCCGACCAAGCACGGCAAGTGGCGCATGCTCAAGAAGAGGCAGAGCGCATTCGCAAGCTAGCTCAGGAAGAACGCGAACAGATTGTGGACCAAGAAGAAGTGGTCAAGTCTGCGAAAATCCGAAGCGACCGCATTATTGAACATGCGAAGCAAGAAGCTGAAGTTGTGCGAGCCGATGCTGACGACTATGTGATTGAAACGTTGGAATCGCTAGAGTTGGAATTACAACGGACACTGCAACAAGCGCAAAACGGTATTCACAAACTCAAGGCTGACCGTGGAATGTTGGACATTCCGCCAGCTGAATAAATCAGAAATCAAAATTCGGTTGACTCTTAGAAGTGCATTTCATATAATCTGACGGCACTTTTACGAGTCACTAGAGAAAAAATAACAACAATGCCTTTATAGGCACCGTTGAAGGAATTACAAAATGGGCGCATTACCTAAACGAAAAATCTCAAAAGGTCGCCGTAACCGCCGCCGCGCGCACGACTTTTTGACCCCACCAAACTTGGTGGAATGCAAGAACTGCAGCGAGATGAAAATGTCTCACCAAGTTTGCTCAAACTGTGGCTACTAC
>JAHDBS010000601.1 GCA_020630225.1 Anaerolineales bacterium
ACACGCATGGGGTTATCCAACGCATTGATCACCGGCTCCATGTCTGGCGGGCCTGGCGCAGTGTAACGCACGCCTTCAAATGGTTCGGGGCCCGGTCCACCTGGATTATAAAAGGCGCGGTAACCATCTTCTAAAGCAGGGATTTCTACAAACGTGATGTTGCGGGCTGCGGCTTCATCCCCCACCAAGATAATATCGATGTAGTTGTCGCGGTCTTCCGCGTAGCAGTCATCATAGTAAATACCGTCAGCAGCATTTTCTTTTTGGCCTAACTCAGCCAACCCAATAACGCGTAAGCTGCCGCCAGCAACGGCGTAGTCCTGATCAACGTTCTCTAGGAGTACCGTTTCGCCATCAACGCCATTAGCATGCACGCGGAAGAAGTCTGCATACATATCTGGGCGTAATCCGGTGAGGCCATCTGGTGAGAAGCCGCCCGTTGTCAGTACACGGATGCGGAAATCACCGCCACCGTAGAGCGCAAATTCGTCATTAGGCAACCCAAGGTTGTTTTCTAGCAACGTTGATCCACCTTCACCCAGCGGGGCGTCACCCACAAAATTGAGCTTAGCGCCGACGAGCGTTGGCCCGGCATCATATGGGGTTGTGTCTGTTGTCCAAGAGAGGCCAACTGCGCTAACGTCTTGTCCCCTAGGACCCACTAACAGCAGTGGTGTTTCATCAGCGACAATATCTAGTCGGACAGGGAAGATCACGTCTGCTTCACTACTGAGACCACGATTGCCAAAGTCACCAAATGCGACCACAACATTGCGTTCGTTTAGCTCCCAGTTCGGGGTCATCGTGACCGCATTTGGGAAGACGATCTCCCCTGTGTTCAAGGTAAATTGAAAGTCGGTGACATCGATGGTTTCAGTGGCGATAGGCCAGCTAAATACAATTGGCAGGCCATCGTCATAATCACTTTCACCTTTTGCAATGGCGCTCACGCTGCTAGCGGCAACCGACCCCGTCCGATTTTCGTCTGCGGGAGTTTCGCCGTTTAGACAATTCATAGAGGCATACCAAGTCCCGCCAGCAGCCCGCACAGTGTCTTCCGTAATCTCTGGCAAACCAATGATGTTGTCAAACCCTAGCCCCGCAGAAAGGATCTCGGGTTCGTCGCGCCAATAGTCGGCGGCTTCCAAAGCGCCGTCGAAAGTTTGTCCGACAATATCGACACCCCATAGGATGCCGGACCCTAAGACAAGCGCGACACCGACCAAGGTTGCAACGAGTGGTGCCCAACTGCGGTCAAGAAAACCGTCAGAAGAAGTATTCAAGTCTCTTCGCTGACGCTGGGCAATCAATAACAGCAAAAGCACGCTAACGCCAATGAAGACCAGCATCGGTGGCCGGGCTCCGCTTTGCATAGCAAAGACTACATTTAGAACAACAACGGCAACCGCTGCTGCGCCTAAAAGGATGGGCTGAGCAGATCTCGCAATGCCTAGCAAGACAATCAGCGCTGCCAAAATACCGATGACATTTCCGGTAATGCGCAGCGGCTCAACCATGTCAACAG
>JAHDBS010000154.1:0-5181 GCA_020630225.1 Anaerolineales bacterium
CAGTAAATGCAATTGCATTTCTCAGCACTTGGCAACGTAGAAATCGCCCAGGTGTCTTTGAGTTTAGTGTTGCATTTCTTAGCCTCGGTTTGTGGAACCTATTCGCATTAATCCGTGCGTGTGTGGTTCATTTGGAATTGCAAATTTGGCTTGCAAATGGCATTCAGTCCTTGTCAGCCGTCCTCTCGGCGTCTTTTTTGCTTGCGATTACAGGTTTCAATGCCTCTGCATTAGGTAACAGCAAAACTTTTAGAAATGCGACTTGGGGCATTGCTTGCGCACTTGCCTTATTTGTCATGGTAAACCCATGGCATTATCTGATTACTGGACCCGGTGAGCTTGGAACTTTTCTAAATCTAACGTTGCCCTATAGAGGCTTGGGCCCGCTATATTGGCCGGTATATATCGGCATTGTCTATACGGTATTGCTTTACTCACTGTGGGTATTAGGCATAACCGTGCGACGTATTCGCAAATCGTTTAGTTATTCACTGCTTGTTTGGTGTGGAGCAGCAGCGCCCATTGTCTTCAATGCAATTACGCTTAGCCGCGTTGTTGACTTCCTGCACCCAGTACTTGATCTCACACCTGTTGTGACAACGTTTACAGCGGTCATCGCTATTTGGGCACTTTTCCAAGTTCGGTTTATTGATGTCTTTGATGGGGCAAATAAACGTCTGATTGATCTCATGCCAAACGGGTTGTTGATCATCGACAGCAAAGATCGGGTGTTACAGGCTAATCTCGTTGCACAACAATTGCTAGATCAGGTCGCAGCACTCGGCACTGATCTGAAAACCACACTGCTTGCACCTGCTTTAAAAGCTGATAGTGCTACGCTGACCTTCGAACAGAAAACGCTTGAGCTTCAGATTACGCCAATTGAAAGTTCACTACGAGAAGATCGGCTGGTAACTGTAACTGATATTAGTCAGCAGATTGCCCAAGCTGCAAATTTAGATTTTCAACTTCAAAATTTTGAATTACTCACGCAATTTAGTCAGGTTGCTCTGCAAACTCAGAATGAGACGGATCTTGTACTAGAACTTAGGCATGTTCTTGAAGAAGGGTTTGATGTTTCCCATGCGGAAATCCTAATCGCGCAGCCGTATTTCACTATTGCGCAGCCACCACAGTCTGTTCGCTTGAAATCTACTGACTATTCCATGGTCGTGGTGGACCCAACCTCACCCGATAGCTGTCTTAGTTCAGACGAGATTACGTTAGAGCAATCTGTGAGTCGTAAAGGGCTGGTACTTGCCAAGCGCTTGTCGACAGAAAGCCAAGTTGTTGGCGCAGTGCAATTGCATGGACTGCAAGATTTGTCAGATCTGAAGCGTGATTTGCTGAGTCGGATTACCCAAATTAGCGCTGAAGTGCTGGAAAAAATTTGGGCGGAACAGCGCCAAGTGCAAGCACGTGCAGCCTCTGAAGCGCTGCAGCAAGCCTCACAGTCGCTAACAACAGCTAAAAGTATGGATGCCGTCCTTGAGGACATTTTGGGCTTCATGGGCACAGCAATCGATTTTACCTTTGGGGCAATTGCGCTTGCCTCTAAAGATGGGATTGAGATAGTTGCAATCCGTGGCAACACTAGACTGAACACATCTGAGCGGCACTATGTGCCAGATGAAAACTGCATTATTGATGTTGCATTTGGGAAACAATCAGTATTGTCAGTGCGTACAGAGGAAGAAGATCGCATATACACCCTGATGAATCAGCCTCTGTCAGGGAATTGGTTAGTTGCACCATTAGAGACTGATAGTGAACGTTTTGGCGCATTGCTGATCAACAATAGTATCCACCGCATTTTCTGGTCTCCTGACATACAGGTACTGCGCGCGATGGCACGCCAAGCAACGTTAGCGATTATGAATGCTCAGAATTTGGATGCTTCTAACGTACTACGAAGCCGCTTGCAGAAAATTCTTCAATTGAATACTGCTTTACGAGATGTCCAAACTGTAAATGGTGCGCTTGAGAAAGGTCTGGAAACAAGCGCTGATATTTTAGGTGTGCAGACAGCTTATTTATGGCGGCGTTTGTCGAACCAAGACTGGCAGCTGAACACTGCATTAGGTGAACCGATTGCACCAGCAATACGCCCACTTAATATCGCGGTGCATGCATCCCGTAGCCTTGTGCGAGACTCGCAATTGGAACCCACCCAGCGCTGTTTACTAACACCACTAGCGCTCATTAATGAAACTCAAGTGGTAATGCAATTTGAAATTGAAGAGCGTCACTTTGATGTAGCGCAGCTTCAATCGTTAGACGAGATTGCACAAATTGTGACGAATGCGGTTGCAACAATTTGGACGCGTGAAGTTTTGGAAGGTGAAGTTGCCAAGCGTACGGTTGAGCTTGAACGGGTCAATCAAAAGTTGCAGGCTGATGACGCATTGAAGTCCCGTTTTGTGAGCGACATGTCACATGACTTGCGTACACCGCTTACCAATTTGAAGCTGTGGATGGGCATGCTTTCAAAAAGCCCAGAACAGAAAATTCCACGCATTACCAAAATTTTAGACAAGCAAATCACTGTTCTAGATGACCTTGTTCAGTCTGTTCATACTATTGCTGAGCTTGACTTGAAAGAAACACGAGCTAACGCGTTTCCTTTGGATTTCAACCAGCTTGTAAAAGCCCAAGTTGATAAGTATGACGAGGCAGCTACAGCTAAAGGGTTGACATTACAGTTCAATTCAGACTATCGCTTACCGCCTTTGACAGGCACAGTCTCACTGTTGGATAAGTTAGTAAGCCAGTTACTGGAAAATGCTATCAATTACACCAATGAAGGCTCGGTAACTGTACGGACTAAATTCGATGCCGCCAACTCTTGTGCAGCACTACAAGTTGTTGATACCGGTGTAGGCATCAGCGATGCTGAAAGGCAGCATATTTTTGACCGTTTCTACCGTGGAGACAATGCTGCGCAGTCGGACATTATTGGAACTGGTCTTGGGCTGTCGATTGTAGAAGAAGTTGTCAAGCAACACGGTGGTCAAATTTTCATCGACAGCATCGAAGGACATGGCACCACGATTACGATCGAACTGCCGCTTGTTCCTCAAGAGGTGAGTGTCTAATGTTGATGCGGAACTTTGTTCAGAGTGTTGCTAATTTGTTCTCGTTAAGTACTACAGCAGACCAAGTTGTCAACAGCTTGCCGTCTGGCTTGTTTGTTGTTAATTACAACGGCAATATTGAAACGAGCAATATTAGAGCCCGCGAAATTTTGAACTTTTCTGAAGAAGAGTTACAGGGCGTCCAGATTAGCTACTTTTTCCCCTCTTGGAAAGCGTACCGCCCAGAAAAGCAGTCAACTAATTTTGATAGCCAGATGGATGAAACAGCGCCAATTTATAGCGTAATGTTGACGCCAACCGAGACGCGTACAGGCGATACTGGTTATCTCGTTACTTTTGATGACGTGACAGAAAAGCGCTCCGCGGCGCAAGAGCAATCGCAACGCATTGCAAATCTGGCGCTCATTGAAGATATTACGCAAGTGTTTAATAACGTTGGGTCCGAAACTATTCTGATCGAACAGTTAGTCAAGCTGCTTTACAGCAGTATGCGCGCTTATCATGTTGTTGTGGGGTTTGTGGATGAGGGAAACCGTACGGTGACCACGCACACTAGCTTTATGCAAGGTAAGTTTCTGCACCCTTCTCGCTTTGTCACCATGGATTATGGAGAGAGTATTGTTGGGAAAGTTGCTGATACTCGTCAGCCAATGCTGGTGCCTGATGTGACGCAACTTGCTGGCTATGTCAATCATTATCACTTCACGCAGTCGCAATTGTCTGTCCCTATTCAAACAGGTCGTCGCATTTATGGTGTGATGACGATTGAATCTGTATCTCCAAACGCATTCACAGAAGAGGACCAAACTGTACTGACCTTGGTCGCCTCGCGCTTGGCGCTTGCAATGGAGCGCACCCGTGCCTATGAAGCGGATGTACAAGCCCAACAAGACGCTTATAACATGCAGTCGATGCTGACTCGGATTACGGCGAATAGCGTCCGTTCTGACTTTTATCCGCGGCTACTTGGACAAGTCTCAGAATTAGTGGCTTATCAATCCATTGGCATTTGTTTACGGCGTGATGACAACTGGCAATGTGTGGCTAGTTTTGGCGAACCACCTATTGATGGCACAAGCGAAGTGTGGCTTGAGTTAGTTGACCAAGCGCTTACAGAGCAAGTGATTGTGTCAATGGTGGCACCAGAGACTAAGCAGCGCCAAATGATTATTCCGCTCGTGGCCAGCGCGGATACTGTCGGCAATATTCAAGTCTTGTTTCCGGATGATGCACCGCTTGCGCCTGAGACTTTGGATACACTAAGTTTGTTTGCAAATCAGGCTGCGATTGCTATTCAAAATAACTACCTGCGCTCAGATGCACAACGCTCGATTGCATATCTCAGTAAGCTTGCAAATTTCTCATTAGCACTACGAACAGAGATAACGCCCAATGAGGTATTAGATCGTTATCTCAAAACGTTGTGTGAAGAATTCCAACTAGATGCTGCTGCTGTACTTTTACCAACAGCCAACAACCGCCTCAAATATGTGCGCGCTACCGGGCGACTGACGCCACTGCTAGCGCAAATTCAAAGAGGAACGTCACTCGTTGGAACTGTCTTCGAAACTGGTGGTGCCCAGCGCTTGCATTTGTCTGAAATTGATCCGGAAGACGTGCTAGGCATGCAGTTAGAGTCATCTGAAGACCGTTCCACTATGGTGAGTGCCCTTGAAAGTGGCGGGGTGCGAAATGGCGTTGTCTTTGTTGAAAAGCTAGGCAGCAATCAGTTTGATGAGAGTCACCTGCAACTGTTTGGTGGGTTTGCAGAAACAGCTGGACAAGCCTTAGAAAGGGTACAGCTCATTGAAGGTCTGGAAGATCGGGTTATTCGCCGGTCTGATGAACTCATGGCTGCTAATGTCCGCCTTCGTGAGTTAGATCAGCTCAAATCACGCTTTGTTTCTAATATTACCCAAGAGTTAGCTGTCCCGATCTCTAACCTAGACCAGACGTTAGATAAGTATGTAGCAACGCCAATCGCAGACCGTGATGCACCCTATAAATCCCTTAATCAAGAACTGACACATCTTGAAAAGTTGATTGAATCGGTGCTTGAGATTTCAAGACTGGATGTGCTGCGTTC
>JAHDBS010000154.1:5281-9447 GCA_020630225.1 Anaerolineales bacterium
TCATTACAGGCGCAACCGATGGTATCGGATTGGAGTTAGCGCGTCTGTATTCTGCAGAAGGCGTACGGCTTGTCTTGATTGGCCGACGCGACTTATCCACTTTGACGGATCCGCTTTTTACGCCAAACGCGTATTGCCAAGCTGACCTGAGCGCTCCAGAAGCCATCGCCAAACTACTTGCATATCTACATGCGCAAGAGGTGCAAACGCTCGATTACGTTATTCACAATGCGGGAGTTGGGTATGTCGGTGATGTTAGTGCGCAGTCTCCAGAGAACATCCAGACGCTTTTACAGGTTAATACATATGCACCAATCCAGTTAACGCATGCGCTTTTGCCGCTGTTAAGACCGACTAGTGGGAAGATCGTGTTAATTAGCTCAGTTGCGACAGCCTTTGGAATGGCAGACTACGCGACTTATATTGCATCCAAAGCTGCGCTCAATGGATTTGCCCGCAGCTTGCGAATTGAACTGAGTGGTGAAATTGACGTGCAGGTTATTTTGCCAGGTGCTACAAGAACCGGTATGCATGCTAAATCAGGTGTTGATAAAGCACGCATGGATTGGGATCGTTTCCCGTCAGCAGCAAGCGTCGCCCGCAAAATCAAGGTCGCAATTGCGACGAACAGACGGCAAGTGGTTATTGGCGAAACAAACAAAATACTGTTTGGCGTTGGGCATTATCTTGGGCGTGGTATTGATAAACTGCGCTCTAAATCCAACCCTCTAGATGCCAAAGACCTCAAGTATTGTCTAATTACTGGCTTTGCTGATGGCATTGGTAAGGCGTTAGCGCTCCAATTTGCGTCGACTCATCATATCGTTGGCATAGATGTAGATGTTGAGCGCGCTAAGTACACACAAGCTGAAATTGAAGCGCTAGGCGGTGCGTGCACAGTACATTTACTCGACTTAACTAATCCGCATATGCTTCAGCAATTACCGTCAGACATCGTTTTTGACGTTGTCATTCATAATGCTGGAATTAGTGCTGCGGGCTATTTTGAACAACTGGCATTGCCTTTACAAACAAAAGTGCTTGACCTGAATTTGCGAGCACCATTGTTATTGACACAACAGTTACTCTCGAATGCGCAAATTAGAAAAGGTGGGTCTGTTGCCTTTATTTCTTCGCTCTCTCATTTTGTAAGTTATCCGGGCGCGAGTGTCTATGCTGCTTCTAAAGATGGCCTGGCGCTTTTTGCGCGGAGCTTAGCAGTTGCGTTGAAGCCGAATAACGTCAATGTCCTGTCTGTTTTTCCAGGTCCAACGCGCACTGCACATGCCCGTCGCTACAGCCCAGATAACTCGCGGGAGCAGACACGTATGGCGCCTGAAGCTTTAGCAGAGACTATTCATCGAGCGGTTTTACGTCGCCAACGTCAACTCATTCCCGGTTTGCCAAATCGGATTGTCGCTGTGCTAGGGATCTATGTGCCGCGTCTAACCGAGTGGCTCATGCGTAAAACTATTCTCGACAAATTACCCAAGAATTAAATTCCTATGCTAGATGCTATTACGCGCCCCTTAAAGAACCAAATCTTGGCACCATTAGCTGCGCCGCTAGCTAATGTTCATCCAAATTTCATCTCAATTCTGGGCTTTCTTACTGGGGCTTATACGGCTTGGTTGGCCTATCAAGGTCAATATGTTGCCGCGTTCTTTGTCTGGGGCCTTAGTCGAACTTTAGATGGGTTTGATGGTGTTGTGGCGCGCGCGCACCAAAAGCAGTCTGACTTTGGTGGTTACCTTGATATCCTCCTAGATTTTATTGTTTATATTCTGGTGCCGGTTGGGATTGCGCTGGCAACTCCAACCCAACCGATGCTGATTGCAACCATCGCACTGATTTCTATTTTCTATGTCAATGGTGCATCGTGGATGTATTTGTCAGCCATTCTAGAAAAGCGAGCTCAAGGTGCACAAGTGCGCGGTGAAACAACAACAGTCTCTATGCCCGCTGGTCTTATTGGCGGTTCAGAAACAGTGTTGTTCTATGCGTTGTTCTTGTTACTGCCTCAATATCAAGTGCACCTGTTTTGGCTGATGGGGGGCTTAGTCATTGTGGGTATTGTGCAACGTTTTGTTTGGGCTATTCAGAATTTAGAAGGGTAAGACTACCAACAATGCCTGCGTCTATGTCGCAACGCTAAAATGGAAATTATTTGTAAATGACATCTCTAAACATTCCCCCCTTCGATGAACACAACCAACGCTGGCTGGCGAACACCCATCCGTCTGACTGGGTTAATCCAACGCCTTCAGGTCGCTATAACCTTGTCGTCATTGGCGGTGGTTCTGCTGGCTTAGTATGTGCGGTTGCTGCCGCAGGACTTGGTGCAAAAGTTGCGCTGATTGAAAAGCATCTTTTGGGTGGCGACTGCTTGAATGTAGGTTGTGTGCCTTCTAAAACGCTTATTCGCTCTGCAAAAGTCATGGGTGAATTGCAACACGCTGCTGATTTTGGCATCGAGATTGATGCTGAACCTGTAGCCAACTTCCCGAAAATTATGGAGCGCGTTCGCAGCGTTCGCGCAGACATTAGCGCCCATGACTCTGCTAAACGATTTGCAGACCTTGGCATTGATGTGTTCCTAGGTAGCGGAGCCTTTGTTGATCAAAACACTATTCAAATTGATGACAAGACTCTCAAATTCAAGAACGCTGTTATTGCGACAGGCGGGCGCGCAGCAGCTATTCCAATTCCTGGCCTAAAAGAAGCTGGATATTTGACGAATGAAACAGTGTGGCAACTTACTGAGCTCCCGAAACGGATTGCTGTAATTGGCGCTGGTGCTATTGGTTGCGAATTGTCACAATCATTCCGCCGTTTTGGTGCAGACGTCGCTTTGTTTGATATTGCCCCACGGATTATGGTGCGAGACGATGATGATGCGGCAGAAATTGTCGAAGCGCAGCTGGCTAAAGAAGGTATTGATCTTTTCCTAGGGGCGAAAAAGTCTAATATTGAAGCCTCAGATTCAGGCAAAACGATTTATTTTGAACTCAATGGAGAGAACAGGTCTGTCGTCGTTGATGAAATTTTGCTGGCAGCCGGACGTGCCCCGAATGTCGAAGGTCTGAACTTAGAGAATATTGGTGTGGAATATGATCGCCGTGGGATCAAAATTGATGATAACCTGCGGACCACTGTTCGGAATATTTTTGCCGCTGGAGATGTGGCAATTCCGCAAAAATTTACACATACTGCCGATTTTTCAGCGCGCATTGTTCTGCAAAATGCGCTGTTTATGGGGCGTCGAAAATATAGCTCACTTGTTATTCCATGGACGACTTACACTGACCCAGAAGTTGCCCATGTCGGGCTAACACCAGCAGAAGCAGAAAAGTCTAACATCGCGATTGATACCTATTCTTCTGATGTTGGTGATGTGGATCGCGCGAAAGCAGACGGTGAAAAAATTGGCTTTGCCAAAATTCATGTCAAAAAAGGGACTGATCAAATTGTAGGGGCAACCATTGTGTCTTCACATGCTGGCGAAATTATCAATGAGGTCACTTTGGCAATGACTCATGGTGTTGGCCTGGGTAAGATTGCAAACACAATTCATCCATATCCAACGCAAGCAGAAGTCATTGCGAAAGCGGCTGGTGCCTATAACCGCTCTCGATTGACACCAAGGGTTGCGAATTTGTTCAAGCGCTGGCTTGCTTGGACAAGGTAACTATGCTCGACTGAATCAAAAACGCCCGTTACATTTTGTAACGGGCGTTTTTCTTTAAGCGTCAAGCTATAGCTGGTTGCTTATTTTGCTTCAGCACCAAAAGCGTATTCTGGTTGCCATGGGGTGGTTGGAATGTCAAAGATGCGGACAGTGCTATTTTCACTGAAATCTTGACCGCCAATCAGTTGACCATTTGGCCCATTGATTTCACCAGTGTAGGCGCCAGTTGGTAAGTCTAAGGTGACTGTTGTGCCTGCTTTGACGTAGACATCAATTTTGCCTGGGCCTGTCATGCGGACTAACATGTCTTGGCTTGCGTCGTTCTGAATGGTGATCCCTGTAGAAGAGGCAGATGCGCTTGTGTTAGTGGCAGCTTCATCTTTTGCTGTTGTTTCAGCGGCAGCAGTTTCAGCAGCAGCGGCGTCTGCAGCAGCCTTTTCAGCGGCAGCAGCTTCAGCAGCGGCGGCATCTGCAGCAG
>JAHDBS010000602.1 GCA_020630225.1 Anaerolineales bacterium
TGGTTGCCGCTTCGCCCCCTTCTAGCAAACGTACTTTTTCTTCAAATGCATCGACGGTGGGATTGGTGTTGCGACCATAAATGTGCCCCGGCCTTTCACCAAGCGCCACTTGCAGCCATTCATCGACATCTTTGTAGCCAAAGCCAACGCTATGCACCACAGGTACTTGCGTTGCGCCTTGCAGCAGTGAGGTTTCTTCGCCACCCCAGAGGCACTTTGTGCCCATCATCTTTTCATTTAGGTTCATGGTATTTACTCGAGACTTGGTAAAGGTAAAACAGTTGTGTATTTAATCTCAGATAGCACGACGCTGGTCGTAATTTGTACGACCTCTGGAATGGGTGTCAATGATTGTCTTTCAAACTGCTCAAGTGCTTTGCGGTTCGGGAAAACAGCCTTAAGGGAATAATCAAATTGCCCAGTCAAGTAATGACATTCCAGAATAGCGGGCATATTTTGGACGGCTTCCTCAAACCGTTTCAGTGACTGTTCTGAGTGAACATTTAGCCGCACGTAGAAAAAGCACACTAGGTCTAAGCCCAATTTGTCACGGTCTAACAAGGAGACGTGTTTCCGAATTACGCCAGCAAATTCAAGCCGCTTCAACCGGTTGTGCGTGGCTGGCTGCGATAAATTGATGCGCTTTGCCAGCGAATTGTTGCTAATGCGACTGTCTGCTTGGATCGCCATCAAAATACGTAAGTCGATTTCATCTAACTTGACATTGGAATTAGATCTTTTCATGATATTCATCCTCCGTCTATATTTTATTTGCTGTTTCTTCAGAAGATGAAATTATTCAAATAATTGGGGCTTCAAATTTTGAATAATTTCAGAAGCAGTGTGGCTTTATGAGTCGGCAAGTTTCTCAACAACTGAATCGATTTTGTCTTGCATCGATTGGTCACGATCAATACGAGTACCAACTTTGATGGTGGTGGTAATGCGCGGTGTGCCCATGGCATGCACTGCTTCGTGACAGGCTTTGATGGTCGCAAACACATCATTCCAATCGCCTGAGATGTTAGTGCCATACGCATGCATCTGATGCTCAAGCCCTGCCGCTGCAATAATCCGTTGGCATTCTGCCACTTGTTCCGAAACCGAAACGCCAATTCCCAAAGGGACAACACATAAATCTACAATAGCTTTCATGGCGCGAATTATAGAGTGCGTCATCAAGTTGAGAACTTGGCATTTTATGGGAGCTATTTGGCAGGCTCAGGGTAAGTACAGATTGCACGGAAAACATGGTTTTGTATCGAAGCAACTCCGTGCAATCCGCGTGTTCCGTGTTCAATTTTGACAAACTATCTATGTGAACTCCAACTTTGTCGGATAGAAAACCAGCGCTTTTGTCGTACGATAAAAGTAACGCGGGCTAGAACACTCCGCAGATTGCCTTTGGTATACTGCCAACAGGACGTTCAACCCGCACATTGATTTGAATCTAAACGCTCTAAAAGGAGAAAGAAACCCATATGGCAAACTTGCTCAGTAAAGTCAA
>JAHDBS010000155.1 GCA_020630225.1 Anaerolineales bacterium
GAGAAGCCTCGTTTTTATGCTCGGTTCACTTAGACATTATTACTCAAGCAAGCGCCCTGCTACGCTTAGCGCTTCTTCACTAATGAACGGCAGCAGTTCATTAGGAATGTCCTTAATTGCATGGCTGCTAATGCGCTGGTTCCCCTCAGCATCAAGTTCGATGCGGAAATTGACTTGCAACTCAGGATCAGTATCTGGGAAATCCGTCCGCTGGTGTGCACCACGGCTTTCTGTCCGCGCCAATGCAGATCGGATGGTCGCTTCTGCGGAAGCCAGCGCCGCTCTCAAATCAAATGCCAGCGCGAGGTCGTGGAACCCTTCGCTGGAAGGGCTGACGTCTAAGTCTGCAGCACGCTGCTTAATCGCTTGCAATTCTTCCAAGCCTTGCATCAGCCGTTCACCACTTCGAATCACGCCACAATATTGCCACATGATGTCTCGCACAGCCCGCTGAAGCGGGCGCGCCATCTCGTCACCAGACTTAATGAGACCGTCAAGCTCTGCTTGTGCCTGTCTAATTTTTTCAGGAGAGCGCAATTGGAATGTCAGTTCAGCCGAATAGTCTGCAGCTGCTTCACCCGCATAGCGCCCAAAGACCACAATTTCAGCCAGTGAATTACCACCCAGCCGATTCGCACCGTGCAACCCGCTGGTTACTTCGCCAGCAGCGTAGAGACCCGCCACTGAGGTGGCGCACGTTTGTGGATCAACCACGACCCCACCCATTGAGTAATGTGCCGTCGGTGCGACCTCCATTGCCATCTTGCTGATATCTAGCATTTGATGCTCAAGAAACTGGCGATGCATGCGCGGCAGTTTTTCAATGATATAAGCTTTGTCACGATGGCTGATATCTAGAAAGACGCCGCCATTAGGTCCGCCCCGCCCTTCAATAATTTCGGTGTAGTTTGCCAACGCCACTCGATCACGCGTTGAAAGCTCCATGCGTTCAGCATCGTAATTGACCATGTAGCGCTCACCGTCTGCATTACGCAAGTGCCCACCTTCGCCGCGAACGGCTTCAGTAACTAGCGTGCCAGCAATACTTTCTGGCGCGACCATGCCAGTTGGATGAAACTGCACAAGCTCCATATCTGCAATGGCAACCCCAGCATCTAGTGCCAACGCCATTCCATCGCCAGTGTTCTCATCACGTCGTGAAGAACTGCGCCGCCACAAACGCGTATGCCCACCTGCGGCTAGTACAACTGCATCTGCTAAGTAAACGGTACGTTCGCCCGTTTGAATATCAAACGCTAATGCGCCGAAACAGCGCCCGTCATCGACTAATAAACGCGTAACATATTGATGCTCCGCAATTGGAATGCGCAGTTCTTCAACTTTGTCAGCCAACGCATAAACAATTTCACGCCCTGTGAAGTCTCCGGAGTAACAGGTACGACGATAGGTATGTGCCCCAAAGTAACGTTGATCCACATCGCCTGTTTCAGTGCGAGCAAAGTCCACACCATAGTCAATCAGCTCTTCAATGGCACGTGGAGCATCTTTGACCATGAGTTCAACCATTTCAGGATCGTTCAATAAGTAGCCATCATTGACTGTATCTGCAAAGTGCTGTTGCCAACTATCTTCAGCATCGACAGTGCTAAGCGAAGCGTTGATGCCTCCCGCAGCCAGCACTGTATGCGGGTCACGCATCAAGCGTTTGCCGAGCATAATGACATCTGCCCCAGCTTCATATGCCGCAATAGCAGCTCGCATGCCAGCGCCACCGGTGCCAATAACTAGCACGTTTGAGACTTGAGTTCGTGATTTCATAGAATGGAATACCTCTGTTACGAAATAGTTTGATGTTCATATCGTAGAAGCTATTAATCTATTGCAGTTAGACTCAATTGGTTCCAGCGCGTTATAAGTTAAACTTATAAGTATGGAGCTTTCTAGCGTCACACTACACAAACTACGCATTTTTCAACTCGTGCATGAAAAAGGCAGTCTCAATCAGTCTGCGCTGGCCTTGAACATGTCACAAGCCGCTGTTAGTCAACATATCCGCAATTTAGAAGCAGCGTTAGATACGAAACTTTTAGTTCGTTCGCCGCATGGTGTGCGCCCCACAGCCGCTGGCGACGTGTTGTACAAGCGGAGTAATGAAATTCTGCAATTGGTACAACAAATCGGCATTGACCTCAATGCTTTGCGGGAAGACAAACCGCATCATTTAATGTTGGGGGCAACGCCTGGGGCTGGGGCATATGTCTTACCCGTCTGGCTAGCAGAATTCCAAAAACGTTTTCCGCAAGTCACCATGAGTTCACAAACCCAAATGACCAGAGAAACTGTGCATAGCGTTTTAGATGAGCGTGTCGACTTTGGCGTTACGCTTGGCGCGGTAGATGATTTGGCAGAGCAGCATCTGGCGCAGCACATCCTTTGGGATGTTGATTACGTTGCCATTGTGCCTCCTAATCATCCGTGGGCAACAAAGTCAAAAGTAACGCCAGAAGAATTACGTCAAGAGCCATTCATTGCACGTCAGAAAGACAGTCGTTCGCGGCGCTGGTTAGCCAGCTTATTTGGTGACCTGACAATTTGCGCAGAGCTAGACAGCCCCTTTGCGACAAAACAAGCCGTCCTCAATGAAATTGGTATGTCAATTCTGCCTTCTTATACTGTCCGCGGCGAGCTTGAACGCGGCGAACTGATTGGAGTTGAAATTGAGGGTGCCCAACTTACGCGACCACTCTTGTTACTCTGGCGCAGAGACCGCCCCTTTAGCGCTGCCCAAACTGCATTCTGGCAAATGGTGGTTGAAGATCAGCGAGAAATCACATTATGAAGCAATTTTTTAGAGCAGACCACGTTGGCAGTTTACTTCGTCCCGAAAGCCTCAAACAGGCTAGAGCTTGGTTCGCTGCCGACCAACTAAGCAATGCTGAATTTGCGTCCTTTGAAAACGAGGCAATCGATCATGTCTTAGCCAAGCAAGCTGACCTAGGTCTACAAGCTGTGACTGATGGTGAGTTTCGGCGTGCAATTTACTTCGGACACTTCAATGAAAAAGTAGACGGGTACACAATGATGGAGTCAAACATTTCGTTTGATGAAGACGGGAAAGAGATCAAATATCTGTCGCCAGCAGTGACTGGCAAACTCAAATGGGTTCAAGGGATAGCAACTAATGAGCTTTACTATGTAAAGAACAAGTCCGACTTGGTGCCAAAAATTACGCTGCCCAGCCCAACAGATCAGCATATGTTTCGCTATCGGGAAGGTATTTCAGATGCAGTTTACCCAGACTTAGAAGAGTTCTTTACTGATGTCGCTGCGGTCTATCAAGCAGAATTGCAGGCTTTAGCCGCAAAAGGCGCGACTTATGTTCAGCTAGATGACACCACCTTCACACTATTTTGCGACGAAAAGTGGCGCGGGCGTGTTGTGGAACGCGGCTATGATCCAGACAAACTGCTCACGCAATATGTAGATCTTATCAATTCCGTTGCCGCAAACGCGCCTGCTGACATTACGCTAGCCATGCATATGTGTCGCGGAAACAACCAAGGTGAGTGGCTTTTCAGCGGTGGTTACGATGCGATTGCTGAGCAATTATTTTCAGACATCCAACTAGATAGCCTCTTTTTAGAATATGACACTGAACGCGCGGGAACCTTCATGCCGCTCCGTTACCTCCCGCAAAATAAATTTGTTGTGCTTGGGTTAGTGACATCAAAGTCACCAGCGCTTGAGAAACAGTCAGATCTAATCCAGCGTATAGAAACCGCGGCCAAACACTTCCCAATCGAGCGGATGGGCCTAAGTCCACAATGCGGATTTGCAAGCACCTTACCTGGTAACCCATTAACTGAGGATGATCAGTGGAGAAAGTTAGCGCTAGTCGTAGAGACAGCCGAACAAGTGTGGGGAACACTCTCATTAAAAGAGTAACCAATAAAGTCGGTCTCCTAATCGTGAGTTAGAATATTGTTAGCCACAACTACCACAAGCAAAGGACAAAGAATGCAACATGGTCGTACAAGAATTGCCTCAAAGAATAGAGATTGGAAGTGAAGACTTACGTGCTCAGTCTTCTGCCAAGTCTGATGCTGCAGCAATCGCGAATCTCAATCGCATCTTCAAACTTCAAAAAGCTGCTTTTCTAAAAAATCCATATCCGTCTGCAGAAGACCGGATTGAACTCATGAAGCGCGTGGAGCCCATGCTCCGCAAACATCGCAAGTCCATCTTAGCAGCGCTAGATGCAGACTTCGGCGGTCACTCGGCATCAGGTGGTGACCTGCTCGAAATTTTGGGCATGTTTGATCGCGCCAAGTACAACATTGCTAACGTCAAAAAATGGATGCAGCCCATTGCTAAGCAAGCTAACCCAGTCACGCTAGGCAGTGCAAAAGCTTATTTGAAATATCACCCGAAAGGTGTCATTGGGAACATGGTGTCTTGGAACTTCCCATTCGACATTGGCATTGGCCCAACCTTAGATGCGCTCGCCGCTGGTAATCGTGTCATTATCAAGCCCTCAGATTTAGCACCAGCCTGTGGTCAAGTCATGCTTGAAATGATCAGCGAAACGTTTGATGAAGACACCGTTGCCGTTGCAATTGGTGAGCTTGAGCTATCAAAATATTTTGCGACACTGCCTTGGGATCATTTGGTGTATACCGGCAGTGGCGTTGTTGGCAAACAAGTCATGACTGCCGCAGCGCAAAACTTGGTTCCAGTGACGCTTGAGCTTGGCGGGAAATGTCCAGTTGTAATTGACAAAACCAGTGTTACCGCTGAAACAGCCGCAGAAATTGCAGGCGTCAAAGTGGTAAAGCGCGGCCAAATGTGCGTAACAGCCGACTATTGTCTCGTTCCTGAAACGCACTTAGAAGACTTCACAGACAAGATTGTTTCCGCTTTTCAGCAGAACTTTAGTGAGAACAATGGCGCCGATCATTCTTGTGGCATCATTAGTCAGCGCCACCTTGCGCGCTTGAATAACCTGATTGAAGACGCCCGTGCTGCTGGCACAGAAGTCATTCAAATTGGAAAAGATCTCGAAGGGGATGATCGCCACATGCCCTTTTATGTTGTTGTCAATCCGTCAGATGATCTCCGGATGATGCAGGAAGAAATATTTGGGCCGATCTTGCCAATCAAGCCTTACAAAGAAGTCCGAGATGCCATCGCTTACATCAACCGTGGCGACCAACCACTGGGCCTCTACATTTATTCGCAAGATCAACACTTTGTAGACACGTTGACAGAAAACACCCAATCTGGTGGCGTTTCAGTCAACGTGTGTTCTCTACAAGCTGCACAACCATCGCTGCCATTTGGCGGCATTGGCGCCAGCGGAATGGGGATACATCATGGGGAAGAAGCCTTCAAGGAGTTTTCAAATCCACGTGGATACTTCATTCGTGGCAAAGGGGGCACCATTGATCGCATCACCCCACCCTATGGCAACTCCACAACTGATCTCATTGAAAATGTTGCCTATGCTGGCTTGTTAGATCAATTGAAATTTGCGCTAAAAGTTGTCCCAAAGAATTTGATCCAGCGTTTCTTCGGTTGATCGCTTAGACAACACAATTCAATATTGCAAACAGAAGGAGTTCTACTGAACTCCTTTTTGATTCTAGTACGCGTTGAGATTTACATTCTTTTTACAATCTATCCATTTCGGCATTACAGCATGCTTCTACACTATGGGTGTAGTCGAGAGAGCAACAAGCGCTCGACCTAAGAACAAAACAATTACTACCTAAATTAGGAGACACTCTCATGAAACTTTTCTCAAAACTTGGCTTTATCGTATCTGGCATGTTGGTAATGGCCGCTTTGGTCGCTGGCACTGCAGTAACCTTCGCTCAAGAAGACGCCCCTGCCGAAGATGGCGGCGCACGCATTTCACAGCGCGGGCCAAAAGAAGCTAAAGAAGAAGTCGCAGACGTCTTTGGCATTACCGTTGAAGAATTGCAAGCCTACTACGACGCTGGTGACCGCCACAGTGACATCATCGAAGATCTTGGTTTAGACGAAGATACCATTCGCGAAGAATTGCGTGAAGTCAAGCAAGCGTTGAAGATGGAAAAGAAGGCAGACTTGCTCGGCATCAGCGTTGATGAACTGCAAGCGATGTTAGATGAAGGGATGACCTTCCAAGAAATTGCTGACGAATTAGGCGTTGAATTGCCAGAACGCAATGGTCGCCGCGGCAACCGTGGTGGTGGCAACGATGCAGCAGCAACCGGAGACAATGCTTAGGGAATAAACAATAGTCAATTCTCAACTGTCAACGATCAATAAAAAAGGCGCGCTCGAAATTGAGCGCGCCTTTTTTATTTAAAACGCTGTGCTAAGTGCAATTACTAAGGATGTTTGCGTTTGATTACGTAAGTTGCTTGCCGACCATCAGCGCTAGTGTGCGCCTGTCTGCTTTGCCTGAAAAGTATTGAACCAACACTTGCTGAAATACATTCTCCGGGCCAGCAGAAATTGCTGAAAACAACGTCATTGATGACCGCAATTTCATGGCATCAGTTGTCCCAAAAATTTGCTCCGCCGTTTTGTCATTATGCAGCAGTAACGTTTGACTACATTCCCTCAATCGTGAGGAAAGCAGTTCATGCCGCAAATAAGCACGGGCCTCAGAAACGCTTTGGATGGCATAAAACTCACTAGTCACGCTATGCCCAAGCCCTTTATATTGCGGGAAGATAAACCACATCCAATGGGTTGTTTTATACCCCTGTTTCAATTCATAAAGCGCAGTCTGATACTCATCAGCTTGTGCTCTTACATATCGTCTAAGGCCTGAATGTGACACAGTCATACTATTGCTCATTGTAGCAACGAACCCTACTGCAAAGTCAACAGCCAATAAAAAAGGCGTGCTCGAAATCGAGCACGCCTTTTTTATTTTGGTTTTTCAAGACTATGCTTATCAGATACACCTTCCTGAGCTTGCGAAGGATCACTTTGACGACGGCATTGCCATTACCTTTCATGGAAAACTCAAGAACTCTTTATCCCATTAGAGGCTATTTCGGTGCTGTCACAGCGGCGATCCTTCCTTGCGTCAGGAAGGTAACGATCTGTGTTGACATTTGCACAGATCGTGAAGTCTATCCAACTATCTTGCCCCAAGACGGAATAAGCAGCTTTTCACCAACCGAAGCATCTACTTTGGTTGGTTCACTTGCTTCATCTACCTTAGAGAAAATTCCAATGACTGCATCTGGTTTGGCTGCTTTCTTATTGACATAAGCAAGCCCAAGCAAGAAACCATCGCCACCTGGTGCGGCTGAGGTGACTTTACCAATCACCTTGCCGCGTTTATCGATGACAGGGTCACCATAGTGCGGAGCGCGAATGCCTTTGCTTTCGAATGCAAATTGCACGACTTCCATTGTGCGGTCTGCATTATGCGCAACGAAGGCGTCTTTGCCAATGAACCAGTCTTTGTCAGTCTTGACTGCCCAGCCCATGCCAGCGTCATCGACACCAAGGTCTAAGTCACCAGCGAGTTCTAGGCCGTACAATGGCAGCCCCGCTTCAATGCGGAGACTGTCACGCGACGCCAAACCGCATGGTTTCAACCCATGGTCAGCCCCAGCAGCCATTACTGCATCCCACAGCGCTGGCAATTGATCTGGATGCGCAAACAATTCATACCCTAGCTTTTCGCCGGTGTAACCGGTGCGTACAACAATCAGATCAAAGCCACCAATGGTTGCTTCAACAATCCGGTTGCGGCGCATGGCATTGACCGCTTCCAAGTCGCCGCCCATTGCATTCAAAATTGCGTTGCTGTTTGGCCCTTGAAGTGCGATGACGTTGCGTCGTGCAGCGCCTGCGGCTTCTGAACGCAAATCTACAAATTCAACGCCATCACGCCCAGCCAACGTACGGTTCGGATCAGCTTGATCCACCATAACGTCGCCAGCTAAAACAGCTTGCAACCACGCTTGATCTTTTGCGTCATTTGAAGCGTTCACAACCAGCATAAAATGCTCGTCGCCAAGGCGATACATCAGCAGGTCGTCCAAGACGTGACCGTTAGGCAACATCAAGTGCGAGTACATCGAGCGCCCTACTTTGAGCTTTTCGACATTGTTGCCAACCAATTGATTGAGGAATTCTGCTGCAGTTGGGCCAGTAACTTGCCAAACGCCCATGTGACTAACGTCAAACAGGCCAGCGCTTTCACGCACAGCGTTATGTTCTGCGGAAACAGACTTGTACCAAACTGGCATGTCATAACCCGCAAACGGGATCATCTTTCCGCCTAACGCAACATGATTGGCGTGCAACGCAGTTTGCTTAAGTTCCATGTCAGACACTGGCACCCATTCAAAGGCTGGCAACCCAGCAGGTGCTTTTGCGACAGGTTCTGCATCCGCGCTGGTGTCACTGTAACTTTCAATTGGCAAACAAGCACAGACTAAGTTGCGATCCCCCCAGACATTGTCAATGCGTCCAACGTGCGGCCAGAACTTCGTGTCCCGTAGCCAGTCAGCCGGATAAGCCGCATCATCACGCGAATATGGACGGTCCCAATCGCTAGACATCAACTGTTGCGCCGTGTGCGGGGCATTGTGCAACGCACTGGTTTCATAGTCAGCGGAGCCGTCAGCAATCGCAGCAATTTCTTCACGAATAGCAATCATGGCATCACAGAAGCGATCCAATTCTGCCAAGCTTTCGCTTTCAGTTGGCTCAATCATCAAGGTGCCAGCAACAGGCCATGACATGGTTGGTGCATGGAACCCAAAGTCCATGAGGCGCTTTGCAACGTCTTCAACGGTGACATGGGTTTCATCTGTCATATCGCGCAAGTCGAGAATACACTCATGTGCAACGCGTCCATTGTCACCCTTGTACAACACTGGGTAGTGATTTTCTAAACGCTTGGCGATGTAATTCCCATTCAAAATCGCAATTTTTGTCGCGTCTTCTAACCCATCAGGCCCCATCATCCGAATGTAGGCATATGGGATGGTCAAAATTAGGGCACTACTCCAAGGCGCTGCATTGACTGGCAATACGGCTTGTTCGCCGCCGGTTGGAATAACAGGGTGACCTGGCAAGAATGGGGCGAGGTGAGCAGCAACCCCAATTGGGCCCATGCCCGGTCCGCCCCCGCCATGAGGAATACAAAATGTTTTATGAAGGTTCAAGTGACACACATCAGCACCAATTTCACCGGGACTGGTGAGACCAACCTGTGCATTCATATTCGCGCCATCCATGTACACTTGACCACCATTCTGATGGACAATTTCACAGACTTCACGAATGGTTGACTCAAACACCCCATGCGTTGATGGATATGTCACCAT
>JAHDBS010000156.1 GCA_020630225.1 Anaerolineales bacterium
ATGACCAACATTTCCCCAGACTTACCTCTCATAGACTTACATCGCCATTTAGATGGCAGTGTTCGTTTGAAAACAATTCTTGAGCTTGGCCGCAAGCATAATTTGCCGCTACCGGCGAATGACTTGGAAGGCTTACGCCCTCATGTGCAGGTGATGTCTCCTGAACCGGGCTTGATGGAGTTCTTGGCAAAGTTCAAGTGGATGACTGGGGTGTTAGTCGACTACGCTGCTTGTCGTCGCGTTGCCAAAGAAAATGTTGTCGATGCTGCTCGGGAACAGATCGATTATATTGAGCTACGCTTTAGCCCTTGGTTTATGGCCGAGCCGCACGGATTAGATCCTGCTGGTGTTGTGGAAGCTGTTGTGCAAGGGACTAAGGATGGTATTCGTCAAACAGGTGTCAACGCAAATCTGATTGGTATTCTGAGCCGCACCTACGGCGCAGATGTTTGTATGCAGGAACTAGATGCACTGTTGACACAGCGTGATCATATTACGGCCTTAGATTTGGCAGGCGATGAAGGGAATTATCCCGGTGCGCTGTTTGTTGATCATTTCAAGAAAGGCCGCGATGCAGGGTGGCAGATTACAGTGCATGCTGGCGAGGCTGCTGGCGCGGAAAGCGTTTGGCAAGCGATTAATGAGCTGGGCGCGACGCGATTAGGACATGGAACCCGCAGTGTTGAAGATCCGAAGCTGGTTGATGAGTTGATCAAGCGTGATATTGGTGTGGAAATCAGCCTGACGAGCAATGTGCAAACAAGCACTGTACCGAGTTATTCGGCTCACCCGCTCAAACAGTTGTTGGATGCCGGTGTAAAAGCTACCATCAATACAGATGATCCGAGCATTAGCGGGATTGATTTACGGCATGAATATGACGTTGCTGCGCCGCGCGCTGGGCTTACCAAGCAGGATATTCGAAAAGCACAGCTCAATGCATTAGAGCTAGCGTTTCTAAGTGAGGAAGAGAAGTCTGACCTTGCGATGGAAAAATTACTGAGGTAATCAAAAAAGGCGACATGAAAACTCATGTCGCCTTTTTTATTTTGGTGGAGGGAATGCTGTAAATTTGTGGAATGCCCAGTCTCTACGGGCTAGCTTTTCCCAGTTTTGTGTTTCTTTCACTGCCTCGAGGTCGCTGCTGTCAATCCAGCCGTCTTCTAGAATGTTGTAGCAATGCTTTAAGTATGTTTCAACTGTAGTCGGTGACCGATTGATTTCACGGCCTGCCTCGCGGGCGCTCATGCCGTCTAAAATGCAAAGATGGAAAACTTGTAAGTAGACTGGCCTAAGGTCTGGATGCGGCTGCCAACGAGGTAGTACAACGGCCTCTCTGCCATGCAATCGACATAACATGGCGGGAATGTCACCACACACGACTAACTCACTGCGCAGCGTTCGCACTAACGCGGCGACGTAACCCAAGTACACGCTATTTTTTTCTAAAACTGCATCGACACCTGCATTGAGGGCTTCGCGCATTGTGTCATGCACACAATACTGCGACAAACAGGCGATTTTTGCGCCCGGTACTTTGTCTTTAACTGTTCGAATGAGTTTGGGTAGTTTTAGTTCTTCGTATTCCGTTTCGTACTCGGCATCTAAAACGATGATCTTTGGCAATAATTTCTTTGGTGTTGCGTCAATTAGATCCAGCAGTTCTTCTGGCCCGGTTGCTGATCCTCCACAGGTTGAGCGCAAGTCACGCATCAATAGCCCTCTTTGAAAATTCAAAGCGGCCAGATCATCATCCATTAGAAACACGCGAAATTGTGGCATAGCATCTCCTCTCTTCTAGTGTAGGCCATTGTCATAGGATTTCAAGCATTTGCCTATCCTAAAAAGCAAGATAGTTTGCAATTTAGTAACGTTGTACCTGATTCCTATGCAATGGCCAATAAACGGTAATTCAATTTCTATGCTGCGTAATGAAACTATGACCTTAGTTATGCCGAACACTCAGTGTTGCTTGTAGATACTTAGTAATGTTGGGTGGGAACCTTTCACAATATTTCAACGTCTGTAATGTGAAAGGACATACAAATCATAGGAGAGTGTAAAGATGTCGTTACCTACACTTATTTTTCTAATTGTGTCACTTGGGTATGTGATGCTCCTAGTGACATTGCGTCTACGTGTTACAACTCCACCGGAGCGCGCTACATCGGTTCAGTCGCAGGCTTCGGGCTCAGCGTTAGCACCATTGCTAATCCTGATTGGGCTAGCAACACTCTTGTTTATTGGGATGTTAGTGTTGGAGGTATTGCTGTCTGCAATTGCACAGGCTTAGCTAAGCGTCAATGATTTTCGTGACGTCTTGTGCGACTTGGGCCGCAGCTAATGTAGCTAGTCCAATTTTGGCGTCAGCAGTTAGGATGACAGCCAGAGACGCTTCTCTGCCAGCGGGGAGTACGGCAATTGTGCCGTGCTCTCCTTCAAGAATGACACGGCGGGCTGAGCCTTGTTGTAAACGGTCTAGGGTACGGTCTGCTAAGGTTTTGGTGACAGAGGCCATTGCCGCAACTGCTTCCCCACCTGTTGGGTCGTCAATTTCGTTGGTAGGCAATGGATGAGAGGCCATCAAGAGCCCATCTGAATTTACCAATACAGCTGCCTGAATACCTTGTACTTTCTCACATAGGCGGCGTAATTTGTAGCTCAACAGCTCGCCACGATTTAGATTTGTTGGAGTTTTTCCAAACGAATACATAGAGTGGGTAAAGTGCTCCTCACACTTAGTTGTACTACTGCTAACGCGTTGTTACCGATACTTCTATAAAGCGAGATGAGACCAGTGGTGTGTATCGCTTTATGAGGGCTGCAACTCTTATTCCTCAATGGTGTCTAGTTTTGCAATTTTAGGGAGCAAACGTTTTAGCCCAACAGACTCGAACGCGACGGTCACGAGTTCATCTCCGCCGACTAATTTGCTTTCAATGACAATACCGGGGCCAAATTCACCGTGCTTGACCTTTTGCCCTGTTTTATATTCTAAGTTGGCATCTACAGCTGGTTTAGGCCGTGCTTTCTTCTTGTTGCTGCTGCCCATGGTGTAAGAGCGCCCAGTGCCTGTTTCCACCCGATTAGGCGATCCCCACGTGGTGACACGCTTATAAGCTTCCCGTGGCGAAGTGGTCTTGCCATTTTTATTTTCGGGAATATGCCCGCTCATTAACGATTTTGGTATATCGCTTAGGAAACGTGATGGTTGATTGAATGTCGCTTCGCCATAGCCAAAATGGCGGAAGTTGTACAGCAAATAGAGTTGATCTTCAGCTCGGGTAATCCCGACATACATCAGTCTGCGTTCTTCTGCCATTTCTTCGGCATCTTCAAACGACCGCTGATGAGGGAACATGCCATCGGCTAGCCCAACTAGGAAGACAATTGGGAATTCTAGCCCTTTGGCTGCATGCAATGTCAGCATGGTTGGCGCTTTAGCCTGTGCTTCTTCATCCAGATTGTCTGTTTCAGAGACAAGCGAGATTTCTTCCAAGAATGTTGTCAGGTCTGTTTCGCTAAATTCTGCAGCAACGTTGCGCAATTCCATTACATTGGCCCAACGTTCGTCACCTTCTTCAGTTCCGTCATTGACAAAGGTGTTGTAACCACTGGTGTCCAGAATGAGATCCACCATTTGCACAATGCTACGAGTCGGCAAGGCTTCACGCCATCCCTGATACATAATGCCGAAGTCCATCAAAGGCTTGGCTGCACGGGCTCCAATAATTTTGAAGTAGGGTGAATCTTTACCGTTTTGGGCCAGATCGAGCAAGATTGCTAAAGGGGCTAGTCCAGTATCAATTGCGCAGAGTTGCAACCCTTCAATTGCTTTTTTGCCAATTCCACGCGCGGGAACATTGATAATTCGGAACAGGCTTACGGTGTCATAAGGGTTGTGTAGCAGTCGTAAATATGCCAATACATCCTTGATTTCACGACGACCATAAAAGCGTGTCGCGCCAACCAGCCGATAGGGCAGATTATTACGAACGAACGCGTCTTCTAGCGCCCGTGACTGCGCATTGGTGCGGTACATGATGGCACAGTCACCAGGGGAATAGCTGCTGTATAAGGTCAGTTCTGCTATTTTGTCGATCACATATTGGGCTTGTTCGTTTTCGTCGTAAGCCTCATGGATTTGGATCTTGTCGCCACCGGTTCGCTCTGTGAAGAGTTTCTTCTTGATGCGGTTCGGATTTTTGTCGATGACGGCCGTAGCGGCATCTAGGATGAGTTGTGTTGAGCGGTAGTTTTGCTCAAGCAAAATGGTGACAGCTTCTGGATAGTCACCTTGGAAGCGTCGTACGTTGCGGTAGTCTGCACCACGCCAGCGGTAAACAGATTGATCAATGTCACCGACCACAAAAATATTACGATTGTTGCCTGCTAATTGCTGTAAAAGCGTATATTGGGCAACGTTTGTGTCTTGGAATTCATCAACTAAGACATGTTCGTAATAGCCTTGATATTTTTCAAGCAAGTCAGGATTTTGACTAAACAGCAGAGTGGTCTGCATGAGTAAATCGTCAAAGTCCATCGCGTTGTTTTCGCGCAGCAAGCGTTGATACGTGGCGTAGACGCGTGACACAACTTCACTGAAGTATGTGTCGGTAATCATTGTGGCAGGCGTCAGAAGCTCGTTTTTGGCGTTAGAGATGGCACTTTGCAACCGGCGCGGCTTGATGCGTTTCTCATCAAGTCGTTCTTGTTCCATTGCTTGTTTGATAAGCGCCAATTGGTCAGTACTATCAAAAATAGCAAAGTCCCGCGTGACATCTAAGCGTTCTGCTTCGCGGCGTAATATGCGCACACAAATGCTGTGGAACGTTCCGACAGTTAGTCCGCGTAATTCGCCAATTTGGTCTTCCACGCGTCGTCGCATTTCCTTAGCGGCCTTATTGGTAAAGGTCACCGCCATAATGCGATAGGGCGCAACGCGCAACTTTGTGACCAGATGCACAATGCGCAACGTTAAAACGCGGGTTTTCCCAGAACCAGGTCCTGCTAAAACAAGGGTTGGTCCAGGAGGTGTTGTTACTGCTTGTAATTGGGCCGGATTAAGGCCGTTGAGGATACTGTCCATTCAAGTGGTTCGGTAAATTGTCTGTTGGGAGTTGGCTGAGAGCTGACGACAATTACCGCGCACGTCATAATGCCTTACTGTTTGATTGTATCATGTTGCGCTTTTTAAACGGGCGTTTTCAAACAATTGAAATGGTAATAAAAAAGCCGAGACAGTGCTCGGCTTTTGAGAAATCTTTACGAAAGTGGCAGTTTAGTCGGTGCCCATGACAGACATGACCTTGTTGGTCAGGTCGTCAATGTCATATGGCTTTTGCAAGAAACTAATGGAGTCTTGCCCTGTAAATTGCTGGGTTGACTCGGCTTCAGAATACCCAGATGAAATGATGATGGGAGCTTCACAGTTGCGTTCTTTTAGGTGCTCTACAACCTCGGCTCCGCTCATAATTGGCATTTTCATGTCAACCATAATGACACCGATATTGTCTCGGTTTTCGTCGAAAATGGCTAAACCGTCTACGCCATTGGAGGCTTCTAAGACCTCTAGGTCAGCTAACTCTAAAATGTCATTTACCGCTTCTCGGACGATGTCTTCATCATCAATGACTAGCACTGCTTTACTCATATCCAGATTCCTGTTCGTATTCGTGTCTCATCGTGCTGACATGTTACATCCAGCAGCACGTTTTAGGCTCTACCCTATCTATAACATAGCACAAACTCGTGTGGGATTGTACATGCATATAGTACTGGGTACTTACTCTAGTGACATTTCCTGTAGGGCATAGTAGGCCGGACGCAGCCCTGCTTCCGGGTAAGCACCGTCTGTAATTGCCCACCAAAACTCTTCGTCGGTTCGTGACCAATCTGGGTCGGCAATGTAAATCATATTCATAAAGCCAATCCAAGGTTGCCAGTTTTCGTTAGCCCACATATATGCATCTACGAGGTACTCTGCTTTTTGTTCTTCACTGACGCGGAACCAGCGATAGTCCTGATTGACAGGGTCACTTGTCCAACCCATTTCTAAAATTGCGATTTGTTTTGCAGGATCGTCATAGGTGAGCTGGATATTGCGCATGTCTTCTACATGGCGGAACCCGGCCCAACGATGACCACCTAAATTTGGGTCTGCCGCAATGTCTGCTGAACTCACCGTTGGCGGGGCCTTATATCCTGGTGCGTTTAACCCGAGCATATCAAAGTAAGGTTGCGCGCCGGCTTTGTAAACCTCTATTAGATACTTCTCGTCAGGCATAGCTAGTGCAGATTCTGTGCCAGTAGGAGCTAGTGGGGCGGAAATGACAATTGCGTTTGGATCTGCCTCTTTGATGCCGGTATAGCATGCTTGCAGTAACTTGGCATATTCACGAGGCTGTGGCGGTTGGTCACCCCATTCGCGAGCTAAGTTTGGCTCATTCCAGACTTGGTAAGCGCGAATGCGGCCTTTGTACTTTGCCGCCAGATCGTGACAGAAACGGCCATATTCAGCGAAATCAATAGGCGGCCCATTTTCGGCTTCTGGATGCTGCATCAACCAACGCGGTGGATAGTCAACTAAGGCAATCATTTGGATGTTTTTGTGTTCAGCCGTGTCTACAATGTAGTCTGCTACATCCCAGTTATATTGCCCTTCTGCTACTTCAATTTCACGCCAAGCGAAACGTTGTTTCACCCATGAGAAGCCCATTTCATTAACTAAGTCTAAATCGCGCCAGTAGTGGGTGTGCCACCACCAACCGAAGACTTGAATACTTGGCGTTGGAGAGTTGACCGTAAGCCATTCCTTTTTGACTGGCTCAGGAATAATGTCTGGCGTTGCAACGGGGGGCGGCTGCGTAGCTACCGCTGCTTGTTCAGTTTGCACCGGGACAGTTTGGCAGCCTGCAAAAATGAGAAGAAAAAAGCAGACCCCAACTAACGAGAGCCGAGCGTCTGCTTTAAGTAGATTACTTTTCAAAAGCTTGTTGTCTATGGTTTTTCCATGCCGGAAACTGCCCAGTAAGCGTCGCGTGGCGCGCCATCAGAGTCGAGTAATGCCCATAGCGCGTTGTCGCTTTTTTCCGGATCATCCACAATGTAGAGGTTCAAATTGAAAAGGAATGTCAGTTCGACATAGCCCAATTCGCGGAACATATTGAAAGACCGCACAATGTAGTCTGCTTGTTCTTCTTTGGTATTGTCGACTGCAAATTCAAACCCTGGTTTCAGGTTTGTTGCAATGTCTTCGCGTAGTCCGTCCACACTTGGGTAGCCAAACTCAGTAATACACTGTGGCAAATTAGGTGCAATTTCGCGGTAGCCAGTAATGGTGGAGTACATGGACCAAGAGTGGTCTGGGTTGGTTGCTGGTCCGGTAAATGTCCACGTTGCGGCTTCTTCACTGGTTGGTGCGTCTTCAAAGGCCATTTCAGGTGGTACGTTCAGCCCGTTCGTGTGAACACCAATACAATCAACGTAGTTTTCTAAACCGGCATCCATCATGAGACCAAGATAACGGAAGTCATCCATTGCGATGCTTGGGTTATTGACACCTGTTGGTGATAATGCCCCTGAAATAATGATGATGTTTGGATCTTTAGCGCGGATGACTTCGCTTACAACGCGGGCCATTTCTACATACTGTGCTGGATCGGCTTCGGTGACTTGTCCGTCAGCATCGTTCCATTCGCGCAACAAGTTCATTTCATTCCAAACTTCAATGGCACCAATTTGACCTGGATAGCGGTCAATCATGCGACCAATGTAGTCAGCAAAGTCTTGGTAGTTATCTGGTGGGCCTTCGGTATGTTCTGGCGTACGTGACCATTCTGGTGCGGTCACAACGCTAAACATTATTTTCAAGTCACGCGCAGTAGCAGCTTCCACGAAGGCATCGTATTGGCTCCAGTCTTCATCTTCTGGTCCTGTTGTGCCACCGAATGCACCCCAACGAACTTGGTGTTTTACCCAGTTTACGCCCAGACCATTCGCCAAATCCATCCAGTAGTTTGCATCGCCATAAAAGGCAGTTTGCATTTGCACCCCGTAGCCCATACCAGACTCTGACCCTGGAGGAGCAGTTGTGGGCTCAGCGGCTGGTTCTGCTTCAACAGCGTCTGCTTCAGCTTCGGCGGCGGCCTCTTCTTCTACGGCTGCTTCCTCTTCAGGGGCAGCTTCTTCAGCAACTGGTTCAGCCGTTGGTTCTGGAGCAGTAGTTGGTTCTGCTTCTACTTCAACAGCAGTGTCTTCAGCCATGCTAGCTGTGTTGTTTTCAACCTGCTCTGCAACTGGTGCATCTGCGACTACTTCTGTGCCGCTGTCACTGCTCAGCAGGTTCAATAACAAAAAGTACACGCCAACGCCAGTACAGAGGGTCAATAGTACCCATGCACCAATGAGCAACGGCATGCGTTTTTCAAAAGTCGATTTTTTCATAATAGTGTTTAACAGTTATAAAGCTACGTCTGGAACAGTCAATTACAACGGCTGTCACCTAACATAGCTATTTCTATTGCGTAGTAATAATTGTGCTTTGAGACAGTTGATTACTGTGTGATTTCAACAGTGAGTTGGCTGTGGACCAGCGTTTCCCATTCACCGCTACCGTCTTTGCAGCTTTCAATGTCTGAAAAGCAAAGCGCTAGGTACATCTGATAGGTGCCTGGTGCTGAAATTGTGAATTTGTCTTCCACGGCTAACATGTTGCTTGTATCACTCACGTTTGCGTTTGCAAGCCCAATGTTTTCCATTGAGGTGTGGAAGCCACCCGCGCCAGATTGCTCTTCTATATATTGAATGCCAAGCATGCCCAGTTGCATGTCGGTCTCGACTGCATTTCGCATGCGTTCAACGACACATATTTCCGATTCAATGTTGTATGACGTTTGGCTTGGGTCACAGAATTCAAGCATGCCAGCGATGCCCTTCGTGCCAGTTGGAACATTGCTAAGTGCAATTGTATCGCTGACAGAAACGCCTTCTTGCTCGTTCTCAGGTGCAGCTGCTTCCAAGGTTAGCATTGCTTGCACCGCAACAACTGTGGATTGGACTGCAGTTTGCTCCTGCCGATTTCGGTTCTGCGTGACTGCCAAAAACGCAGCAGCACCCAAAATACCAACCAGTAGCAAAAAGGCTAGGGCAATGAGTAGTGGACGTCGGCCACCGCCGCCAGCGTCATTCCGAACAAATTCAGGAACTTCATTGACGGGGTAGTCGTAATTTGTGGGCATCTCATCCGTGTTGAGTTCCCGTTGTGGAAATGGTGCTACAGATAAATCGTCTTGTGGTTGATCGCTC
>JAHDBS010000157.1 GCA_020630225.1 Anaerolineales bacterium
GAAAACGAAGTTAGCGAACTCGCTGGGGTTCAAACCGTCAGCGTAGACGTTGATGCAAAAACAGCGAAGATCGCGTTTGATACCCCAGCTAATGAAGCTGGCATTCTTGAATTACTCGACGAAATTGGCTTTACACCAGCCAACTAAATGGTAATTGACTAACAGCTAATGTGTTTCGGAACAATCGTTGTTGACAACACATTAGCTGTTTAGCTTTTGGCTATTAGATCTTTATGACCAACTCCCTCACCCTTCCCGTTATCGGTATGACTTGCGCAAACTGCGTCAACGCAGTGGAACGCAATGCAAAGAAAGCAGACGGCATTTCTGATGCTGTGGTTAGTTTTGCAACCGAAAAAGTCACGCTTACGTTGGAAGACGGCGTCAAAGCACCGGTTGCAACTGCCGCTGCAATTGCGCGAATTGAAAAAGCAGGCTTTGAAGTTCCAACAACTACCTTGGAGCTCCCCGTTACTGGTATGACCTGTGTCAACTGTTCCAATACAGTCACCCGTGTTCTTAAGAAGATTGATGGCGTGTTAGATGTGGACACAAGTTTTCCAACTGAGCGAACACAGATCACCTATGCGGTAGGGACGGCTCAACGACAAGATTTTGTGCAGCGCATTCGCAAAGCAGGTTTCGATGTTTTAGATGTCGCTGATGATGAAGAGTTGGAAGATCTAGAAGCTGCGGCGCGGCAGAAAGAGATTGCGCATCAACAAACTCGCTTTTGGGTTGGCTTAGCTTTTACCCTGCCTTTATTCTTGCTTAGCATGAGTCGCGACTTTGGATTAGTCGGTCACTGGGCGCATGCTAATTGGGTCAACTGGTTCTTCTTTGCACTGGCTACCCCAGTACAGTTTTACGTAGGCTGGGACTATTACACAGGCGCATGGAAGTCACTACGTAACGGTTCAGCCAATATGGATGTACTGGTTGCATTAGGGTCTACCGTTGCATACGCATATAGCATTCTGGTGACCGTGTGGAAGACGCTCGATCTAGGTGGTGTTCTGGCAGCTGAGCACGTCTACTTTGAAACATCAGCCACTATTATTACCCTGATTGTGCTGGGCAAATTAGTCGAAGTAAAAGCCAAGAGCCGGACAAGCTCCGCCATCAAAGCGCTAATTGGGTTACAGCCTAAAACTGCGCGGCGCTTGCGCGACGGCATTGAAAGTGAAATTCCAGTTCGCGACTTGCAAGTTGGTGACGTTGTTATTGTGCGCCCTGGTGAAAAAATCCCCGTTGATGGACGTGTTGTGAGTGGCCGCTCAAGCGTCGATGAAAGTATGCTTACTGGTGAGAGCCTACCAATCCAAAAACAAATTGGAGATCTTGTCACAGGCGCTACCATGAATAAACAAGGTGCATTGCAAGTAGAAGCGACCAAAGTTGGACGTGAAACTGCATTAGCCAGCATTATCCGCATGGTAGAGCAAGCTCAATCCAGCCGCGCCCCTGTACAGCGCTTGGCTGACCAAATTTCGGCAATTTTTGTACCAATTGTAGTCCTGATTGCACTAATCACCTTTGGCATTTGGGTCGCAGCTGGTGGTGGCTGGACAGTGGCTCTATTGAGATTGACCGCAGTGCTGATTATTTCATGTCCGTGTGCAATGGGCCTAGCAACACCTCTCTCGATTATGGTCGGGATGGGCAAAGGTGCTGAAAACGGCATTCTATTCAAAAATGCCAGCGCCCTTGAGACTGCACACAAAATTACAACAGTCGTACTCGACAAGACAGGCACCATTACCCAAGGGGAACCAACAGTGACTAACGTGCTGTTAGCCCAAGGTGTTGCATATAGCTCAGACGAATTGCTGCAAATGGCGGCGTCAGCAGAACGCAGCTCTGAACACCCTTTGGGTGCGGCAATTGTGCAGGCAGCAGAAGCAAAAGGACTGGCGTTGCAAATGCCACAAGCGTTCAAGGCATTAGTAGGTCAAGGCATTAGCGCAACAGTCACAGATACCGCCCTTTTCCTAGGAAACCGACGGTTGATGCATGCGCAAAACGTTGAAACCGCTGAGCTCGAAAACCATGCGGCACATTTAGAAGCAGAAGCTAAGACAGTCATGTGGCTGGCCATTGATGGTAAAGCGCAAGCTCTGATTGCAGTCGCTGACACTGTCAAGCCGGAAGCAGCTGATGCTATTGCATCATTGCAAGCCAAAGGCTTAGATGTGGTGATGCTAACCGGTGATAACGAGGATACTGCGAACGCTATTGCAAAGTCAGTTGGAATCACGCATGTTGTGGCAAATGTATTGCCAAGTGACAAAGCGCAAACCATCAAGGACTTGCAAGCTGCTCCCAACGCCAAGGTGGCAATGGTTGGTGACGGTATCAATGATGCGCCGGCACTGGCTCAGGCCGATGTTGGCATTGCAATTGGAACTGGTACAGACGTGGCAATGGAAACTGCTGATCTCACCTTAATGCGCGGCGACTTGAACAGCATTGGGCAAGCCCTTGAACTGTCACGGGCAACCATGCGAAACGTGCGTCAGAATTTAGGCTGGGCCTTTGGCTATAACATAGCGCTCATCCCTATCGCAGCTGGTGTTTTAGCACCATTTGCAGTCGTGCCGCTGTTCTTACGCCAGTTGCACCCTATTATGGCTGCGTTTGCCATGGTTGCATCAGACATCTGTTTAGTGTTCAACGCACTACGCTTACGACGACTAAAGCTTTAATAATCGACGCCAAGAATCACAAGTAGATATGGCGCACTGACTTGATCGACCCAAACCACGGCTACAAGTTCACCTTCTAAGCCGTTATAGCGTGACCGCTCCCAGAGTGCAATGTTGTTATACTCAGCAAAATCTACTGGGAGCTCACGTGGTGCAAAACCGCGCCTTCGCAGTAAACGCGAATAGTCAGCTTGGATGCGATTCCAGTCAAGATCTGATGTGCTGACGTAAATTTGCTGCGCATCCTGTGGGATATAGTCAAAACCGATATTACGGAAAAACGGTTCAGGAATAACAAAACAGTAGCAGCCTTCTTTGTCTGAGCATACATCGCAGTCTAACTCACTGGGAGCTAGATCTAAATCAGAGTCAGTTTGAGCAAGTCTGCCTGATGGGGAGAGCTGACCCCACCGTAAATATTCAAAGCGCGTGTCAATTACAGTTGTCTGTATGTTGGTTGGCACCGGAATATCAGTAGCTGACTTAATAACCGGAATGCTTTTATACGCAGTCCAGCCAAGACAAACAAGCGGAATTGCAGCAAGCACAGAAAGAACATATCCGTTATTACGGGGCGCCCACATTTCAAAGCCTAGAAAACAACGCATAACTGCATTATAGAGG
This sequence comes from Anaerolineales bacterium, assembly GCA_020630225.1. Classification (GTDB taxonomy): domain Bacteria; phylum Chloroflexota; class Anaerolineae; order Anaerolineales; family UBA6668; genus JAHDIM01. The sequence goes on from JAHDBS010000157.1 coordinate 3,330, forward strand.
CAGGGTCTGTTGTCAATCTGCCCTACAAAATAGGATATTCACGCTAAAGCGCAGCAAATTGATTTATCCAATGGTGCTCATCAAGAATAGGAAAACACTATGTCAACGCTTACTCGAGGAAAATTAGCAAAAGCAGCCAACGTCAATGTGGAAACTCTACGCTACTATGAAAAACGCGGCTTACTACCCGCGCCTCCACGCGGCGAATCGGGCTATCGACTGTACCCTGCGGAGAGTATTGACCGGGTCAGTTTCATCAAGGGCGCCCAAGAACTGGGGTTCACGCTTGAAGAAATCAAAGATCTATTGGAATTGCGAGTTGCTCCCCACAGTGACAAAGGCGATGTCAAAAAAAGCGCGTTAGACAAAGTTGCTGAAATTGATGAAAAAATTAGAGCACTTACCAATATGCGCAATGCATTGACGTCACTGGCAGAACAATGTTCTGGACATGGTGAACTTGGAGATTGTCCCATCCTAGAGGCAATGGAAACCCACAAGTTCTAAAGCCACTAAACAATGTGCAAAATTATTCAAAAATGAGAGTCTTTCAAAATCGAAAGACTCTTTTTGATTCCCCTTGACCTTGGAGCATAGTACAGGGCATACACTTTCTGCACACACGCAACAAAGGAGAAAAATATGAAGCCAAAGATTTCATTTCCATTGACACTCACAATATTACTGCTTTGGTTACTTCCAATCGCAACAGTGCTAGCAGACGGAGGCCATGGCGATGACACAGCCGCAAGCAACGGCGGTAGTCCCATTCTAATCACGGCGGTAGTTAGCGTAGTCTTCATTGTTGGCGGAATTTTTCTAGCAAACGAAGGCACCTTAGGACGTTACGGTCTTTTTTCAATCATTCTTGGCACGATCACTGGTGCTATTCATCTCAACATCGGGCTAAATGGAAACACCCTATTACTCTTAAACGGCCTCGGATATTTTGGCCTAATTGCAGCCTTATATCTGCCAATTGCAGCACTAACCCCATTTCGAAAATGGATTCGGCTACTTCTTATTGTCTATACCCTCATTACCATTGTTGCTTATATCGCTACCCATCCGCCAGCTTATATGAGCACAACAGGCATTTTGGACAAAATTGTAGAAGTTTTGCTTATCGTCAGCTTAGTGATCGATCATCGCAAAAATTAATCACACGATGCACACAGAGCCTACGTCCACGGCGCTTATTGTTGAACGTTATCCCATAACAACCGGGATTGCCCTAATTGCAGTCACCGCACTCATTGCAGTGATGTTACCTAGCGACTGGGCCTTGCAATTATTTGCCGGATTACTCGCGCTCATTGGTGCAGTCTATGTTGGCTTTGCAATTGCGCAAGAGAAGCATATTGTCGGCCAATTTGCTATCGCGATTGGCTTTATGACATTAGGTTTACTTGGCTTATGGCTATCCGTTTGGTGGCTTTTTGCCGGCTACATATTGCATGGCATTTGGGATTGGATGCACCATCGGCACGATATTTCAGTCAGCCTCACAAATTGGTACGCACCGTTTTGCCTAATTTATGATTGGGGCATTGCTGTTGTCATAGCAGTCTTGTTTATATGAACATTCCCGCAATCACTGAACACAGGAAACTAACAGCTTTACTGATGCTGCTTTTTAGCCTCGGCTTGAGTGCATGTAGCACTGCCACAGCGCAAGAAGGATTTCCAATCACGCCAGAGACTGTTGCTCTTGGGAATGCCGTGTATGTAGAGAACTGCGCCGCTTGTCATGGAGCCAACCTAGAAGGCCAACCCAATTGGCAAGAACGCAACGAAAACGGTCAATATCCTGCTCCACCGCATGATGAAACTGGGCACACTTGGCATCATGGAGATCAACACTTAAAAGAGCGTATTCTTTATGGCGCCGCCGGTTTAGATGAAGCCTTTCAAGCAGCCAGTACAATGCCAGCATATGAAGGTATACTGACTGAAGCAGAAATAGAGGCTGTTATTGCTTATATAAAAAGCACTTGGCCCAGTGTTATTGCTGAAAACCAACGTGAAGCAACTCGCAGGGAGTTAACTCAATAATGAAAAAACTGTTTTATCTATTTTTACTTACCCTCGGGCTGTCTAGCCTAATTGCCGCGTGTGGCAGTACAGCCCCCATTGAAACCCCAGAGGTAGCTGGGCCAGCCTTTGTCTTGTTTTACACAGACAACTGACTGCCTTGAATGGAATTTGAACCCATCGTGAATGGGTTAGAAGCAGACTATCCTGAGATCAATTTTGTTCGGTTTGATGCCAACAAACGTGAGAATGAATTTCTCCAAACACAATTAGGCTTACGCGGTCACCCTAGTATTGCCTTAATTGCTGCTGATGGCACTGTTACTCAAACTTGGTTCGGTGGCCAAACAGAAGACACGCTCCGCCCCGCGCTAGATACGCTCATCCCCTAGCCAATTAGACGCCTAAGTCACTGTACTTAGGCGTTTTTGATTCCCCTTTCAACGCCAGTTCTTCGCTTACTTTAGCGCTCCTAATAAAGCCCAACTTTTATAACCAACCCCAAACAAGACCTTTACCCACACTTTATCGACTTTTAAGACCCCCAATGACAACATTGGGACGAGACGAAAAGGATTTTCGTACCACCTCGGGTTTACATACTAAGTAATTTAAATAGGAACAATTTGCGTATGAATTGATGGAATAAGTAATGCCTGTCCACATAGGCACGTTGTTTAGGTCGCCCTGAAATTGTGAAGAGTTGAGAAAGATGCAACCGCTCCTCCACTGTCTGGGCCTTTTTGTATTTCAACACAACAACGTCCTAGCACTCACAACATCATCCTTATCTAAGGAGGAGCAATGCATTTTTTGAGAATTGCACAAAACAATTTTATTAGGTTGAGTGTTTTTGCTGCAGTGATTGCCGCCGCTTTTTTTGGCGCGATCAATGTCGCACCCGCACACGCTCAAACTGCCACTATCGACATCACTGCCAATTTTTGTCAAGGCAATGGGATGTTCCAAGTGGATTTTCGTGTCAACAACACTAGTCCTGGCACGCATCGGTTCAACATCCAAGTTGTGTCCGATAACAACTCAATCGTTCTAGATAGAAACTATGACGTTACCAACTATCAACGCGAGTGGATCAAAATCGTTGACAACAGCGATGGAGGAACCATTTACGTTCGACATGAAGGTCGCATCATTGCTCAGAAACGTTTCACACGCCCGAATGGTTGTGCTGGCGTTACCCCAAATGTCACTGTAGACATCACCGGCCAGCCTTGTTTGGATGGCGGCATGTTCCAAACTGACATTCGCGTTAACAATCGTGCAAACACCATTCAAGGTGTAAATATCCGCGCTATTACAGACAAAGGCGCTGAAATTTACAATCGTAACGAAACTATTCCTGCGGGCGGAAGCGTAAGAGCTTGGTTCAAAATAACCGACAATAGTGATGGCGGCACCATCATCATCACGTCGAACGGTCGTGAGATTGCCCGCCAGCGCTTTACGCGCCCTAACAACTGTCCGGGCATCCCAGAAGAACCAAACCTCACCATTGATATCACCGGCCAACCTTGTCGTGACGGCGGCATGTTCCAAGTGGACTTCCGCGTTAACAACTTGAATCCGGCTGCTGAAGAAGTCAACATCATGGTCGTCAATGACCTGAACGAAATGTTGATGAACAAAAACGTCACAATTGACGCCAACGGCAATGTGAGGGAATGGGTCAAATTCCTAAACAACACTAACGGCGGTTACATCAAGGTGAGTGTTGATGGTGAAGAAATTGTGCGCCAAAACATTGCCCGCAAAGGCACCTGTCCTGGCGTTCCAGACGTTTCAATCGACATCACCGGCCAACCTTGTCAAGATGGCGGTATGTTCCAGGTAGACTTCCGCGTCAACAATCTTGTGAACCGCGCTGAAGAAGTCAACATTATGGTCGTTAACGATCAAAACGAAATGTTGATGAACAAGAACGTCACCATTGATGCCTTAGGAAATACCAGAGAATGGGTGAAATTCCTAAACAATACTGACGGTGGATACATCAAAGTCAGCGTAGGTGGTGAAGAAATTGCGCGCAAGACAGTCACACGTAAAGCAAACTGTCCTGGTGCACCTGACCTTAGCATCGACATTACCGGGCAACCTTGTCTTGGTGAAGGGATGTTCCAAGTTGACGTCCGCATTAACAACCTAGTTAATCGTAACGAAGACGTGAACATCATGGCATTCACCGACAAAGGTGCAATGGTTTACAACAAGAACGAAACCATTGATGCAAACGGTAACGTACGCGCTTGGTTCAAAATAACCGATGACAGCGACGGTGGCGTCATTATTGTCAAAGTTGGCGACGAAGAAATTGTCCGCAAGCGCTTTGAACGTAAAAATGACTGTCCTGGTGAAGATCCAAAGATCGACATTGAAAAGTCAACCAATGGTCGCCAAGCTGACAACGCCCCAGGCCCTTATGTGCCGGTCGGCAACGGTGTGACCTGGACCTATGTCGTCAAGAACACTGGTAATGTCACACTGAACGACATCAAAGTCACCGATGACAAAATCGGTGCGATTACGTGTCCAGAAAACACGCTAGCCCCAGGCGCAGAAATGACGTGTACTGCCAATGGCAACGCAGCCGCTGGGCAATACACCAATCTCGCTAAGGTTGAAGGCACCTCACTTGCTGGTGCAAAAACTGAAGACGAAGACCGCAGCCATTACTTTGGTGAAGAACTCAGTATTGATATTGAGAAGAAAACCAATGGTCGCCAAGCTGACAACGGCACTGGCCCATACATTCCTGTTGGCAACGGTGTCACTTGGACCTATGAAGTCACCAACAACAGTAATGTCACCATGACAAATATTGTGGTGACCGACAACCAAGGTGTCGCTGTGACCTGTCCAGCAAACGAATTGGCTGCTGGCGCAAGCATGGAATGTTCTGCAACTGGCACCGCTACCCCAGGTCAATATGAAAATATTGGTCGCGTTGAAGGCCAAGGCCCAAGCGGCGAAACCGATAGCGATGAAGACAAAAGCCACTACTTTGGTGAAGAACTCAGCATCGATATTGAAAAGAAGACCAATGGTCGCCAAGCTGACAATGCCCCTGGTCCTTACGTGCCGGTTGGCAACGGTGTCACCTGGACGTACGAAGTTACCAATAACAGTAATGTCAAAATGACAAATATTGTGGTGACCGACAACCAAGGTGTAACCGTGACTTGTCCAGCAACTGAGCTAGACCCAGGCGCAAGCATGGAATGTTCTGCAACTGGTAACGCTACCGCTGGTCAATATGCCAATGTTGGTCGCGTTGAAGGTCAAGGCCCAAGTGGCGCAACCAACAACGACGAAGACACCAGTCACTACTTTGGTGAAGAACCAAGCATTGACATAGAAAAGAAGACCAACGGTCGTCAAGCTGACACCGGCACTGGTCCTTACATTCCTGAAGGCAACGAAGTTGTCTGGACATACGAAGTCACTAACACAGGTAACGTCACCTTGAAAGACATTGTCGTTCAAGACGCACCTGAAGGTGTTGTGACCTGTCCTGCAACTGAACTCGCTGCTGGGGCAAGTATGACGTGTGAATTGCGAGGAACCGCAACTCCAGGTCAATACGAAAACAGCAGCCGCGTTGAAGGGACCTCCCCTGCAGGTCAACAACCAAGCGATGAAGACACGAGCCACTACTTTGGTGAAGTCGTCAGCATCGATATTGAAAAGAAGACCAACGGTCGCCAAGCTGACAATGCGCCAGGTCCATACGTACCAATTGGCAACGATGTTACTTGGACTTACGAAGTTACCAACAACAGTAATGTCAAACTGATTGATGTCACCGTGGCAGACAATCAAGGTGTTGCCGTGACCTGTCCAGCCACTGAGTTGGAACCAGGCGCAAGCATGGAATGTTCTGCTGCTGGCACCGC
>JAHDBS010000158.1 GCA_020630225.1 Anaerolineales bacterium
CTTGAATTTGAACAGATATTCAAGCAAGGTGTACCACCAAGTGAACCAACGGTTTATGTTGCGATTACTTCAAAATCGACTGAAGGTGATGCTCCAGTAGGGCATGAGAATTGGTTTGTGTTAGTCAATGCGCCAGCTGCGGATGACCGTTATGACTGGACGAAGAATGCAAGTGACTATGGCAAACTGATTTATCAAACGCTCAAAGCGCAGGGTGTTGATATCGAGGCTGATGTTGTTTCAGAAACTCTTTTGACACCGCTTGATCTAGAGCAGATGAGTGGCGCTAACCGTGGCGCGCTATATGGTGCGTCTGCTAACAGCCGCTGGACTGCGTTTCAGCGGCCACATAATCAGTCAGCGCTAGTTGAAGGATTGTTCTTTGCAGGTGGAACAACACACCCCGGCGGTGGGGTGCCGATGGTGACATTGTCTGGAAAAGTCGCTGCAAATTTGGCGAACGACTATCTACAACAGAAGGTTAGTTTGGCAACGGCAGGTTGATGACGAAACGATAGCCATCGGTTACAAATAGATCAATTGTGCCGTCATGCGCTTTGATGACGTTGATAGCCGACCAAAGTGTGCGGCCTGTGTTGTTCAAGTCATCAGGTTGTTCGTTAGCATTTTTCAATGCTTCGAATAGCGTTTGCATATTTTGCGTGGCTTGCGCGCCACCCCAAATTTCGATCTTAGCGTGATTCGTCTCGCTAGATTCTTCTAGCTGAATGCCAATGCGGCCATTGCGCGGGGTATTCAAAATGACTAGATTGAGTAAGCTGATGAGTGCGCGGCGCAAAGCTTCTTCTACACCTTTGATCTCTTTGCTCAGTTCAGGCAAAAACTTGATGGTGTAAATTTGGCGCTCGTACGCAATTGGTTGCGCTAAGGTCAGGCTGACATCGCAAAGCTCATCGAGCCGAATGGGGGAGTAGACGGCGTTCAGCAAGCTTTCCATGTGCTTCGCGCGGTCTACAAAGTCATCAATAATCTTGAGCATGTCTTGACCACTTTTGGTGATCTTGACGAGCTTTTCTTCTTGCTTGGGCGTAATTTTTCCATATACGCCATTTTCTATTGCTTGTAACAATAGTTGCATCGTATGCAGTTGGCCGCGCAAGTCGTGACCTGCTTTGGCTACATAACCATCAGAGTGATCTTTGGACTGCCGTTGGAGCGCGGTTGTTGATTGAAACGCCTCAAAAACGTATTCGTTTTGCTGCGCCTGATGTAAATGCCGTGAAGCTTGGGCTGCAATCTCAATAAAGATGCGTTTGTGATGCGTTGTAAAAAAATCGGGCGTAACAGTTTCTGAACTAATGACGCCTAGCAGTCTTTCCGAATGCAAGATTGGGACAGCTAGTGCGGAGGCAATGCTTTCACGCAACGCGATAAGCGGAGGTACATTGCGCGGGTTTGCAATCAGATGCGGTTCGCTTGTTGCAGCCGTACAGCCGATTAGACCTAATCCCACATTGACTTCTGAAGGCATTGGTGGAATGGGGGGAGCAATATCGCCACGTACATAACGGGCTTGGCGAACTAACTTTTGACCGCTCTTGTCAATCAGATGAATCGAACAGTTTGGGAGTTCTAGTGCTTCAGCAACCGAACGCGTAATTTCCTCAGCAATTTGTCGGACTGAGCCATGCGTGAAGAATGACCCGGTCATGAATTGCAGAAGCGGGTCTAAATTTTGAGCTAGTTGTTCGGTAGATACCATCGACGTTGCAGTTGTCATGCGGAATTACTAAGTCCAAATTGTGCAGCTGAAGCTGAACAAGGAATAAGCATTTGAAGAAATAATTTGAATACAGTTAGTCTTATTCCACTTTAGCACAGAACCTCTCGAGTCCAATGCAGTTTTTTGGCGATACAATAAAAGTGAAAATTTTCACAGACAAGGTAAAAACGTGAGTAAAACAAAACAAATCCGACTGGTCAATTTATCTAAGAGTTATGAAGAGGGTGATCGCGTGCGGCAAGTTCTGCAGGACGCAGATGCAGCCTTTGAGCCTGGTGAGTTCGTTGCGATTTTAGGCAAGAGTGGCACGGGCAAAAGCACGCTGTTGAACATCATTAGCGGCATTGATCAAGCAGACAATGGTGAGATTTGGTTTGGTGACACACGTCTTACTGGACTAAGCGAGCGTAATCGAACGCTGTTCCGGCGTGAGCACGTTGGCTTTGTCTTTCAGTTTTTCAATCTCATTCCAACATTAACCACTTGGGAAAATGTTGTGCTGCCAATGGAGTTGGCTGGGAAATTTTCAAAAGCTGAAAAAGAGTCAGCTGTGAAATTGTTAGAAACAGTTGGGCTTGCAGATCGACATAACACCTATCCAGATCGCTTGTCAGGTGGGGAACAACAGCGGGTAGCCATTGCCCGTGCGCTGGCACACAACCCAGACTTGGTCTTAGCTGATGAGCCTACCGGGAATCTTGATGAAGCAACTGGCGAAAAAATTCTTGGGTTGTTAGATCAGTTGACACGTCAAGCTGGCAAGACGCTGGTCATGGTGACGCACAGTATTGATGCTGCGCGCTACGCAGACCGCATTTTATATCTGCGTGATGGCAAGCTAGTCTCGGAGGCGTAACTGTGGCGCGTTCTTCTCGCACGTTTTATAACATTGGCCGACGCTACTTAATTCGACATCCGTGGCAGTCAGTATTGATGATCCTCGGCATTATGCTGGGCGTTGCTGTAGTTGTTTCGATCGATCTTGCAAATGAAAGTGCAAGTCGGGCATTTGATCTCAGTACAGAGGCAATTGTCGGCAAGACCACACATCATATTGTTGGTGGGCCAGCGGGCATTGATGACGATGTCTATGTTGAGCTGCGTCGTTCAGGATTGGTAACAGAAACTGCAATACCGACTGCGCCTATCATGGCAGAGTTTGTTGTTGCGCCAGAACTGGAAGAGCGCAGCTTCCAATTATTAGGCGTTGACCCTTTCGCGGAAGCACCATTTCGTAATTATTTTGGGTCCGAGGCCGACAGTTTCTCTAACAATGCGTTGTTGCCATTCTTGACGAAGCCAGGAGCAGGGTTACTTTCAAAGGAGACTGCTGACCGCTTTGGACTAGAAATCAATGACACGTTTTTGATTAGCGTCTCCGGTCGTGAGCACACGATCACCTTAGCCGGGCTACTTGACCCAAGTGACAACCTCACACGGCGTGCCATTACAGACTTGCTGCTTGTTGATATTGCGACTGCCAAAGAGCTAACTGGTCGTTACGACTCGCTAGACCGCATTGATTTGATCTTGACTTCCGATGCGCAGCTTTCACAAATCGAAAGTGCAATTAGTTCTGATCTGGCCATTACACCTGTTGAAGCACGGACAGAAACGGTCAATCAAATGACGGCTGCGTTTCGGGTCAACTTAACTGCGCTAAGCTTGCTCGCGCTTGTCGTTGGCATGTTTCTTATTTACAACACTATGACGTTTGCAGTCGTGCAGCGGCGCACCTTGTTTGGCACGCTGCGCTGTCTAGGCGCAACGCGTCGGGAAGTGTTTGGGATGGTGCTTGTCGAAGCACTTATCGTAGGCATTATTGGCTCTGCACTTGGTATTGTGCTTGGTGTGTTGATGGGACAAGGTGCTGTACGTTTGGTGACTCAAACCATCAATGACTTATTCTTTTCCGTCTCTGTTCGGGGCGTCCAGATCCCAATTGCGAGTTTAGTGAAGGGTGCATTGCTTGGGATTGCTGCGACAATTATGGCTGCGGCGCTACCAGCGTGGGAAGCTGCATCTGTGTCTCCGCGGTCTGCGCTTGTGCGCTCAGGACTTGAGTCTAAAATGCAAGCGGCATTAGTGTGGATCACGCTAGGTGGCATTGCGTTACTTGCTATTGGGGCTGGCTTACTTTGGATTGAAACGCGTCAAATTGCAGTCAGTTTTGCAGGAACGTTCGCCGTTATTGTTGGCGCTGCTTTGCTGGCGCCAATTGTGACGGTTGGCTTTATGAAATTGATGGCACCAGTTTCCTACTGGATAGGTGGCGCCTTAGGGCGTATGGCCCCGCGCGATGTCGTCAACTCGCTTAGCCGCACCTCTATTGCTGTTGCTAGCTTGATGGTCGCTGTCTCTGTGACCATTGGCGTCAGTCTAATGGTTAGCAGCTTCCGCTTTACGGTTGTGCGCTGGCTGGATCAGACGTTGCAGGGCGATGTTTACATCTCTGCACCAAGTGAGCTTGCAAATCAGGCAACTGCTGCAATTGAGCCAGAAATTATTGCGGCACTTCAAGCCCAACCAGATGTTGAGCAAGTGGAGCTATTGCGCTCTGTGAATGTTACATCAAACGTTGGTGAGATCTCTATGGTTGCAGTCAATACTCCGACCGTTGAAGATGATCGTCTATTACTCAAAGCCGATGGTAGCTTTGAAGATGTATGGGCTGCGATGAACGCCGGAGGCGTGCTTGTTTCGGAACCGTTCGTCAATCGCACTGGCATTGATAAAGGTGATGAAATCACACTGCGCACTTCACAAGGTGAAGTTACATTCCCTGTGGTCGCAACCTATTACGACTATGCAACGCCATCAGGTCGGGTTTCTATTCCACTGTCCGTTTATCAAGAGCTGTGGGGCGATGACATCATCACTGCTGCTGCGTTACAGCTAAAGCCAGGTGTTGATCCAGATGCGCTTTCAGAGACGCTTAAGGATGAACTCTCTTCGATCCAAAAGCTTCAAATTCGGTCGAATAGATCTTTACGTGTAGAGGCTTTGGAAGTATTTGATCGTACGTTTGCCATTACTGGTGCAATGCAGGTGCTCGCTACAATTGTGGCTTTCATCGGTGTACTCAGCGCTTTACTCTCGCTTCAGCTTGAAAAACAACGTGAGCTAGGGATTTTGCGCGCTGTCGGATTGACTGTCCGTCAGCTCTGGAGTTATGTGTTATTAGAAACAGGTTTGCTTGGACTAACAGCGGGACTGCTCGCATTGCCGACTGGATTTGTGTTGTCGCTCATCCTGATCTTCATTATCAATCGGCGTTCATTTGGCTGGACGCTGCAGCTGATGGTAGAGCCACAACCGTTCATTCAGGCAGTTGTAGTGGCGGTTGTAGCAGCGCTTTTGGCTGGAATTTATCCGGCGCGTAAAATTAGTAAAATGATCACAGCCGAAGCAATTCGCTTTGAATAGCCCTAATCTCCGTGTTGACGGATGCTAAAACCCTGTGTTATTGTTGCCTCAGATGATTATTCTTCAGTAAATTAACTATGACGATGATTTTTGACCTTACTGCCCCAGCTGCAAAGGCTGGCTTTGCTATACATGCCTGCTGACGTTTAATTATTCTTCTCTTGAATATATTGACGCCATGGGCTTGTCTCTCTCGAGTGCCCGTGGCGTTTTTATTTCTGCATCCTTGTACGTTTGCTGAAAAGCCCGGTCACACTTTGTTGTAAACCGGGCTTTTTTTGTCCCTCCTAACAATTTTTACTTATGTATCAACCATACGATTTACAAAATGCTTTGCATGAAAACCGCTTTATCGGGTTATGGCGCATGCTGACAGGCTTTCGCAAGGCATTTATTGGTGCAAATCTCAGTACTGCAATGTCGGCATTGTTCAAGACAATGACGTTCTTATTGCTTCAATATTTCATCGACTCCGTACTTGGTGATTCAAATCAGGCGAATTCTGTACTTATTTGGATTGCTCTAGGCTTTGTGGTCTTGGCGCTTGGGGAAGGTGTAGGCACATTTTTGAGTGGGCGACTTGCAGCGCATACGGCTGAAGGGGCAGTGCAACGGCTAAGAGATTACACCTTTGATCATATCCAACGCTTGTCATTTACCTATCATGACCAAGCTAAAAGTGGGGAACTCATTCAACGCGCAACGTCTGACGTCGATGCATTGCGTCGCTTCTTCGCGGAACAGTCAGTTGGTGCGGGACGCATTACGCTATTGTTTCTCATCAACTGGATTGCAGTTATGCGCATCAATATGCGCTTGGCATTACTCAGTGTTGTCGTGACGCCGTTTGTCTTGTTAGTTTCGCTTTGGTTCTTCAAACGCATCGAAACTGCATATGAAGAGTATCAAGAGCAAGATGGCAAGCTGTCTGCTACGTTACAAGAAAATTTGTCGGGGGTGCGTGTGGTCAAAGCCTTTGCGCGTCAGCAGTTTGAAGAAGACAAATTTGAAAAAGAAAATGCAGAAAAGTATCGGCTTGGTCGCCAACTGATCTTTATGCATTCACTTTTCTGGCCAATTTCTGACATTGTGATCGGTATTCAGATGTTGATCGGTTTCGTGGTTGGGGCGCAAATGGCCATGAATGGCGTGATCTCGATTGGTGAGTATCTTGCTTACGCTGGCATGCTGATTTGGATTTTGTGGCCGCTGCGTAATTTAGGCCGCTTGATTGTCCAAATGTCGCAAGCGATGGTGTCTTGGAATCGGCTGCAAACGTTACTGCGTGAAACGCGTGAGCCCCTTACCGAAGGTGCTGTGGATGCAGACGTCATCATCAATGGTGATGTTACCTTTGACAACGTTGGTTTCACTTATGCTGGCACTGACAAACCTGTTCTGAAGAACTTAACCTTCAATGTTGAAGCGGGTCAGACGGTCGGCATTCTCGGGCCAACTGGGTCTGGCAAGACGACGCTGGTCAACTTATTGCTGCGGTTCTATGACTATGACAGTGGCAGTATCAAGATTGATGGACGTGAGTTGAAAGCGTATCCACGAGACCTCATTCGTGATCAGATCGGGATTGTGCAGCAAGAAGCATTCTTGTTCTCGCGCAATATTGAAGAGAACATTGCCTATGGCGTGTCACGCGTTGTAGAAAGCGAAGAGGTACACGCTGCCGCAGATGCAGCCTCGGTGCATGATGTCATTCTGACGTTTCCAAAACAGTATGGCACGGTAGTAGGTGAACGTGGGGTGACTTTGTCTGGTGGGCAGAAGCAACGTGTAACTTTGGCACGTACGCTGTTACAACGTCCGAAACTGCTCATTCTCGACTCGGCAACCTCAGCGGTTGATACTGAAACCGAAGCCCGAATTCGGGAGGCGCTGGCAGCATATTCTGAAAATGCAACTACCTTCATCATTACGCATCGGGCACAAAGCATTATGGACTCAGATCTGATCTTAGTCATGCAAGATGGAACGCTTGCACAGCATGGTACACATGCTGAACTCATCGACGTGGATGGCATCTATCGCCGTACATACGAACTGCAGTCGCTTGCAGAACATGAATTTGAAACTGAACTAGGACTTGTCAATGGATAGCAAATAGTGAAGAACGGCGGCATTTCATTGCTGTGTACGCGCCACTATTCCTTTACTAGTCAATACTTAAGAATTATGTCTGATTACGACGATTACGAAGAAGAAGAATTTGAAGGCTCGGTGAGCCGCCAAACATTTTGGCGGATTATCAGCCTAGCAAAGCCGCAGTGGAAATGGATGGTTGGCTTCTTGCTGACCATCTCAATGGTGTCCCTCTTGGACTCCGTGTTTACCTTCATTAGTAAGCAAATTATTGATGAAGCAATTTTGGTCAATGACGTTGCTCGGCTTTATGAACTTGTGCTGATCTACGGTAGTTTGATTGTTGTACAGTCTCTGATGGTGTTTGGATTCATTTTTATGGCTGGACGCATTGGTGAATTTGTGCAATATGATCTGCGCCAAAAGATGTTTACCAAGCTACAGTCGTTGACATTGTCATACTATGACAAAACGCCAGTGGGCTGGCTAATGTCACGAGTGACATCCGACTCGCAGCGGATTGGTGAGTTAGTATCTTGGGGTGTGTTAGACACGGTATGGGGCATCACGAACATTGGCTCAGCGCTGATTTTTATGTTCTTCATCAATTGGCGCTTGTCTTTGTGGGTCATGCTGATTGTGCCTGTACTAATTATTGTTGCGGCGCAGTTCAAGCGCTACATCTTGAAAGAGTACCGCGCAGTGCGGCGACTGAACTCCAAGATTACCGGTGCCTACAATGAGAACATTGATGGGGTTCGTGTCACCAAAGCTTTGGTACGTGAAGAACGCAATCTAGTCGAGTTCCAAGACCTGACCACCGATATGTATCGGGCAGGGTTTCGGGCTGCATGGCTTTCGGCGCTATTTTTGCCAATGGTGCAATTGATTAGCGCTGTCGCTATTGGGGGCGTGGTTTGGTATACCGGCTCACGTACTACTATTGGTGGTATGACCATTGGTAGTGTCCAAGCCTTTGTCAGTTATATTACGTTTATGCTTTGGCCAATTCAAGAAATGGCTCGGGTCTATGCAGAAATGCAGCGGGCAGTCGCCTCTGCAGAACGCGTCTTTTCCCTGCTAGATAGCGAGCCTGAAATTGTTGATGCAACTGATGCTGTTGAATTAGACACTGTGCAGGGTGAGATCCGTTTTGAGAACGTTCAATTCTGGTACGAACCCACCAAGCCTGTCATCCATGATCTAGAACTGACCATTGCGCCAGGCGAAACCATTGCCTTAGTGGGGCCAACCGGTGGTGGTAAGTCAACCATTGTGAACTTACTGGCTCGCTTTTATGAGCCAAAAGCAGGGCGCATTACGATTAATGGACAGGACTATATGGGGCTGACCCAGCAAACGCTGCAGTCAAAGTTGGGGATTGTGTTGCAAACGCCACACCTCTTCTCTGGTTCTATTCGTGACAACATTCGCTATGGACGTTTGAATGCGACCGATGAGGATGTTGTGGCAGCAGCCAAGTTGACAGGGGCGCACACATTTATTGAAAACTTAGATCAAGGCTACGATGAGCAGGTTGGTGAAGGCGGGGTGCTGCTGTCTGTCGGACAGAAACAGTTGCTCAGTCTCGCACGCGCTGTGCTCGCGAAGCCGGATATTTTCATCATGGATGAAGCAACTAGTTCCGTTGATACTGTCACTGAAGCACTCATTCAAAGCGCAATGGACACAGTTTTGGAACAAGCTACCAGCTTTGTGATTGCGCACCGGCTCTCAACCATTAAAAGTGCAGATCGCATCATGGTGGTTGAAGATGGACGCGTCACCGAAATTGGCTCGCATGAAGAACTGCTGCAGCAGAAAGGGCATTACTATCGCCTGTATGCAAGGCAATTCAAGCAAGAAAGCAATGCATTGGCGCAAGCTGTTGCAGTGTAAATAAAAA